>DASUUP010000383.1:0-6822 GCA_036373995.1 Acidimicrobiia bacterium | reverse complement strand
GGATGCTCGTTGCTTGCGGGCGACGAACTCATGGCGTTTGCTAGGTTCGATTTGGCCTAGGCAACTCTTATCAATACTCTCTTGTGAAGAAATTCACAAGCACGGCCCCTGTGAAGCAAGACACCACCTCCCAACAGGTCCATTCCGCGCTCAACGATGGCTGGATGCAGGGCGGATCCTTTCTCAGCTCCATCATCGCCGGGACTCTTCTCGGCTATTTCGCCGACAAGTGGTTGGGTACGGAGCCATGGCTGGTGATTGTCGGGATCGTCGTCGGTGCCTATGCCGGCTTCGCGAAAGTCTGGGACTACATCAAGAGGCTCGAGGATGACGACTCCCGCCCCCGCTGACACCACTCCGGTAGCCGTCGAGACAGTGCTGGCGCGTCACACCGTGGCACGCGCCGTGTACGTGGCCCCCGTTCTCGTTGCCATCTTCTGGCTCACGCGAGGCTGGGACGGAGCGTGGAGTGCCGCGCTGGGGGTCGGGATAGTGGTTGCCAACTTCCTGTTGGCCGGGGCGATGCTTTCGGTTTCCGCCAAGATCTCACTCGCTGTCTATCATGCCGCCGCCCTGTTCGGCTTCTTCCTGAGGCTGGGGTTGATGGTCCTCACGGTTCTGCTCATCGCTGAGCTGCTGCCCATCGACCGCCTCGCCTTCGGGATCACTGCCGTTGTGGCCTACCTGGTCCTGCTGTCATGGGAAGCCGTGGCGGTTTCAAAGGGACGAGAAAGGAACCTGGATTGGACCCCGTGATCCTCGCGGCCGAAGAATGTGACCTGACGCAACCCGTGTGCGCACCGGAGAACGTCTCTGAGTTGTTCGTCTTCGACACAGCGCTGTTCGGCACCCCGGTCACCCGCACCATCTTCCTGTTCTTCCTCGCCGCCCTGATCGTCATGGGCCTTCTCTATTTCGCCTACCGCAAGCCAAACTTGGTGCGCTCCAAGTTCCAGACGGCGATCGATGCCATCACCGGGTTCGTCCGAGACGAGGTCTCGATCGGCATCATCGGGCCCGAGGGGACCAAGTACTTCCCCTACTTGCTCTCGATCTTCATGTTCATCCTGGTCGGCAATCTCTTCGAGGTGACCCCGCTGGTCAACTTCCCCATCACATCCCGCATGGCCATTCCCGGTTTCCTGGCCATCGCCACCTATCTCATCTTCGTGGTGGTCGGCTTTGCCAAGAACGGTTTCAGCTATTTGGGCGACATCGTCTGGCCCAAGAGCGTCCCGGTCGCGATGAGGCCGCTGGTCGGGCTGATCGAATTCGTCTCCTACTTCGCCATTCGCCCGTTCTCTCTGGCCGTTCGACTCCTGGCCAACATGGTCGCCGGCCATGTCATGCTCACCCTTCTCCTCGTGACCGGATGGGTGTTCATGACCTCCTTCGGTGAGGTGTCACTGGCCAAACAGGGCGCTGGCGTCCTCTGGTTCGCTCTCGGTCTCGGGATCTTCGTCTTCGAGATCCTGGTCGCCGTGCTCCAGGCATACATCTTCACTCTTCTCAGCGCCGTGTACATCCAGACCTCGGTTCATCCCGAGCACTGACCAACAAAGAAAGACGTCTCGGGGACAACCCACGAGAGGGAAAGGAAAGGAAGCAATGGACGCAGTTCTCGCAGTAGTGAACGCCGCGACGGTCCTCGCACAGGAGGCCGGCGGCATCACCGGAAGCTTGAACGTCGTCGGATACGGTCTCGCCGCCATCGGCCCCGGTATCGGCGTCGGCATCGTTGCCGGTAACGCCGTGCAGGCCATGGCCCGCCAGCCGGAGGTGGCCGGCATGCTCCGTACCACGATGTTCCTGGGCATCGCCTTCACCGAGGCGCTGGCCCTGATCGGCTTCGTGCTCTTCTTCCTCGGCTGATGACTCTTGCTCAGACTTTCCTGATCGCTGCCGAGGAGACCGAGGGAGGCTCCGACGGCTTGTCGATTCTCCTCCCGCCACTCAACGAGTTGATCGCGGGGATCATCGCCTTTGCGATCGTGTTCTTCTTCATGTGGCGTTTCGCGGTTCCATCGATCAACCGGATGCTGGAGCAGCGTCAGGCCGCCATCTCTGGACAGATCGCGGACGCCGAGAAAGCCAAGACGGAGGCCGAGAGCCTCCTCGCCGACTACCGCAGTCAGCTAAACCAGGCCAAGGCGGAAGGCAACAGGATCATCGAAGAGGCCCGTCAGCAGGGTGAGCAGGTCAAAGCCGACATCGTCGCCAAGGCCGAGGCCGAGGCAGACCAGATCCGCGCCAAAGCGCGCGAGGAGGCGGCCGGTGAGAGGGCACGGGCACTGGCAGAGGCACGGAGCGAGGTCGGTGACATCTCTGTCGACCTTGCCGGCAAGATCGTCGGGGAAACCCTCGATGAGCAGACGCATCGTGCCTTGATAGATCGCTACCTGGCAGACCTGGAGAAGCTCTAAGCCATGGTCGACGACCGGATCAACGGATACGCAAGGGGCATTCTCGAGGTGGCCTCCGGGGAGGGTTCGCTCGACCGCGTCGAGTCCGAGCTTCTCACCATCTCCCGGGCTTTCGAGACTGCGTCCGAGCTCAGGTCGAACCTCACAGATCCCCAGCTGCCGCTGGAGAAAAAGCAGGCGATCGTCGACGAACTGATCGATGGCAGGGCGTCTTCGCTGACCGTGGGTCTGGTTCAGCTGCTGGTCAGCCAGAATCGTGCTTCCGACCTGCCCGCCATCGCGAGTGCCGTCGCAAGTGCTGCTGCCGCGTCTCGCGACAAGGCAGTTGCCGAGGTCCGATCCGCAGTTCCCCTCGATGACGAGACCGTCTCACGTCTCACCGCTTCCCTCGCAAGGGCCACCGGAAAGGACGTCGAGGTCAAGGTCATCGTCGACCCGTCGGTCATCGGCGGGATCGTCGCCCGGGTCGGCGATACGGTGATCGACGGCTCGATCGCGAGCCGCTTCGAATCGGTCCGTCAGGCCGTGAAGGCCAAGTAAGGAGATTCATGTCTGAACTGACAATCACCGCCGACCAGATCACCGAGTCGCTCCGGTCCCAGCTCTCGGGTTGGCAGCCGGACACCTCCAAGGAGACGGTCGGCTATGTCACATCGATAGCCGATGGCGTAGCTCGAGTGGTAGGTCTGCCCAGCGTCATGGCCTCAGAGTTGCTCGAGTTCCCCGAGGGTCTGGTTGGTGTTGCATTGAACATCGACGAGGACGACATCGGTGTCGTGTTCCTCGGTGAGTATCACCACATCGAGGAGGGCGCCCCCGTCAAGCAGACCGGTACCGTCCTTTCCGTGCCGGTCGGCGACGGGCTACTCGGCCGCGTCGTCGATCCCCTCGGCAACCCTCTCGATGGGAAGGGACCGATCAACACCACCGAGCGACGTCTGCTCGAGACTCAGGCACCCTCGGTCGTGGAGCGCCAACCTGTGCACGAACCGCTCCAGACCGGTATCAAGACCATCGACTCGCTGACCCCCATCGGCCGCGGTCAGCGGCAGCTCATCATCGGCGACCGCCAGACCGGCAAGACGGCACTCCTGGTCGACACCATCATCAATCAGAAGCAGTTCTGGGGCACCGACAAGGCGGTCAAGTGCATCTATGTCGCCATCGGCCAAAAGGCTTCCACCGTGGCCGAGGTCGTCTCCACCCTCGAAGAGCACGGAGCCTTGGAGTACACGGTGGTCGTCAATGCCGCCGCGTCGGACGCACCCGCACTTCAGATGTACGCCCCATACGCCGGGTCGGCAATCGGCCAACATTGGATGTACAACGGCGAGCATGCGTTGATCATGTTCGACGACCTCTCCAAACAGGCCGTCGCCTATCGCGAGATCTCGCTCCTGCTTCGTCGCCCGCCAGGTCGCGAGGCGTACCCAGGTGACGTGTTCTACCTGCACAGTCGGCTCCTGGAGCGATGCGCCAAGCTCTCCGACGAGCTCGGTGCCGGCTCTCTGACCGGTCTTCCGGTCATCGAGACCAAGGCGGACGACATCTCCGCATACATCCCAACAAACGTCATCTCCATCACCGACGGTCAGGTCTTCTTGAAAACCGACTTGTTCTTCCAGGGCATACGTCCCGCCGTCGACGCCGGCCAATCGGTGTCCCGTGTCGGTGGCAACGCCCAGATCAATGCGATGCGCAAGATCGCCGGTCCACTACGTCTCAACCTGGCACAGTTCCGCGAGCTGGCTGCTTTCGCAGAGTTCGGCTCGGAGCTCGACGCCGCCTCGTTGGCTCAGTTGGAGCGTGGCCGTCGTGTGGTCGAAGTGCTGAAGCAGGCTCAGTTCTCTCCCGTCCCGGTCGAAGAGCAGGTGCTGGCGTTGTTCGCGGTCACCGAGGGCCATTTCGACGACATCCCCACCGAGGACGTGCGTCGCGCAGAGCGAGAGTTGCGCGAGTACTTCAGGACCCGTCACGGCGACGTCCTCTCCTCGATTGGCACGACCGGAAAGTTCCCCGAGGGCGATGAGCTGGTCGAGGGGATCAAGGCCTTCAAGGAGGCGTTCGAGACCTCAGAGGCCGAGGAATAGGGGCTCTGCTGCATGCCCAGCGCCGCACTCCGTGACACCCGTCGCCGGATCTCCAGCATCGAGGCGACGAAGAAGATCACGCGTGCCATGGAGCTGATCGCTGCCAGCCGCATCCCCAAGGCCACGGCCCGTGTGGAGGGCTCCAAGCCGTACACGGCCAAACTGATCGAAGTCATCGAGAACGTCGGGGGTGCGAATGCGGGCGCGTCGCACATGCTGTTGGAGCGGCGAGATGTGTCGACGGCTGGAATCCTCGTCGTCTCCTCCGACCGGGGGATGGCGGGCGCCTATGCATCGAACATCATCCGACTCGCCGAACGGCGCATCGCCGAGCTGGAGAAAGTCGGCGCGGATGTCCTGATCTACGCCGTAGGCAAGAAGGCGCAGTCGTATTTCCGCTACCGCGGATACCGGATCGAGCAGGTCTTTCTGAGTGTCACCGACACCCCGGGCTACAACAACGCCCGGGCCATCGCCAACACGATCATGGAGGCCTACGCCTCGCGGCGGATCGACGCCCTGGAAGCCTTCTACACGAGATTCCACTCTGCACTCACCCAGGCTCCGGTGAGGACCGAGGTGCTGCCCATCACCCCTCCCGAGAGGGGGGAGGGTGAACAGGCTCCCGTCTCGTACGAATTCGAGCCGGAGCCCGAGGAGATCCTCAATCGTCTTCTGCCCAGGTACGTCGAGGCCGTGATCTTCAACATGCTGCTGGAGGCGTCGGCGTCCGAGCACAGTGCCCGCCGCCGCGCCATGAAGGCGGCCACCGACAATGCCGAGGAGTTGATCAAGAGCCTGACCGTACAGGCCAACCGGGCCCGTCAGGCCGAGATCACCACCGCCATCACGGAGATCGTCGGTGGCGCCAACGCCCTCGCCGAGACCAAGAGATGACCGTCTGATTGAATGGAGCAACGACATGAGTGACAGCCAGGCCGTGGGCCGGATCGTCAAGGTGGCGGGGCCAGTCGTGGACGTGGAGTTCCCACCCGACCAGCTGCCCGAGATACTCAACGCCATCGAGATCTTCTTCACCCTTGGTGGAGAGGACCACAAGGTCATTGCCGAAGTGGCACAGCATCTGGGTGGCTCCAAGGTACGGGCCATCGCCATGGCGCCGACCGACGGCATGAGCCGGGGCGCCGAGGTCCGTGACACGGGTGCACCGATCACCGTGCCGGTCGGTGATCAGACCCTCGGGCACATCTTCAATGTCTGGGGCGAGTCGCTCGACGCTCCGGAGATGGACTTCTCCGAGCCGCGCTGGCCGATCCACCGGACGCCGCCCAAGTTCGAGGATGTGGAGCCGCAGAAGACCGTCTTCGAGACCGGCATCAAGGTCCTCGACCTGATCTGCCCTTACCTCCAGGGTGGCAAGATCGGGCTGTTCGGCGGTGCCGGAGTGGGCAAGACGGTGCTCATCCAGGAGATGATCAACCGTGTCGCCACCCAACACGGTGGTGTCTCCGTGTTCGCCGGCGTCGGTGAGCGCACCCGTGAGGGGAACGACCTCTTCTTGGAGATGCAGGAGTCTGGCGTCATCGACAAGGCCGCCCTCGTTTTCGGCCAGATGGACGAGCCGCCCGGAGTGCGTCTCCGTGTTGCCCTGTCCGCCTTGACCATGGCCGAGTACTTCCGTGACGTCCAGGGCCAGGATGTGTTGCTGTTCATCGACAACATCTTCCGATTCACCCAGGCCGGCTCCGAGGTGTCAACGCTGCTCGGCCGGATGCCTTCAGAGGTGGGCTACCAGCCCAACCTCGCCGATGAGATGGGCACGCTCCAGGAGCGCATCACCTCGCTGAAGGGCCGGTCGATCACCTCGCTGCAGGCCATCTACGTCCCCGCCGACGACATCACCGACCCGGCGCCGCACACGGCCTTCGCCCACCTCGATGCAACCACCGTGTTGTCCCGTCCCCTCACTGCGCTGGGCATCTACCCCGCCGTCGACCCGCTCGACTCGTCGAGCCGGGCCCTTGACCCTCAGATCGTCGGTCAGGAGCACTACGACGTCGCAGTCGAAGTGCAGCGCATCCTGCAGCGCTACAAGGACCTCCAGGACATCATCGCCATCCTCGGCATCGACGAGCTGAGCGAGGAGGACAAGCTGATCGTCAGCCGCGCCCGCAAGATCGAGCGTTTCTTCAGCCAGCCGTTCTACGTCGCCCAGCAGTTCACCGGCAAGGAAGGCAAGTACGTTAAGATCGCCGACTGCCTCAAGAGCTTCGACGAGATCGTCAGCGGCAAGGCCGACGACCTGCCGGAGCAGGCGTTCATGTACGTCGGCGACATCGCCGAGGTCC
>DASUUP010000382.1:0-8182 GCA_036373995.1 Acidimicrobiia bacterium | reverse complement strand
TTCCAACGGAAACTCCACACAGCTCGAGCGAAGCTCGAGATGCGTGGTCGCCGTTGGGTTGCCGCTGGTATTCCCATGGGGTGTGGTGGCGTGTCATGTGGTGGTGGCGGCATAGCGGCGCCAGGTTGTTGTTGTGGGTTGGGCCGCCTTGTGAGTAGGGGCGGCGATGGTCGAGGTCGCATTGTTCGACGGTTTGACGGCATCCGGGGTGGACACATGTCGGGTATTCGGCTAGGACCCGACGTTTCTGCACGGCGCGGGGCCGGTATCTGGTGGTTCCGGTGGCGAGAACCTGGTCGGTGTGGGTGACCGTCCAGGTCCATTCCCCGTCTACTTGCTGCAAAGCGATTTGACGGGCGATGTCAGCAATCACCGGGGCGTAGCCGGCCAGTTCCCCGGGACGGTCCGAGAGCATGGCCAGTGTTTCAACAGACACGTGGAGATGCACACTGCCGCCGCCTGCTGTGACACCATCGATGGTTTTGCCTTGGAGCAGGTCCAACATCACATCGGCCCGGATCGCATCGAGACACCGGTCATTACCCAGATTCTTCAGTTCTCTGGCGATCCGGTCCACATTCCGTGAAGCGGCGGCCATCTCGAGTGGATGACCGGAACAGACGTGGAGACACCCGGTGAAATCAGGGTTGGAGTGAGACACGACTCTGCGTTCCTTGAGACCCTCATGAAACGAGGATTTGGCACCGGCGGGGGCTCAGTGGACCCAAGCGCTCAGTCGTAGGGGAGCTCTTCTGGTCGCACGTTGCGGTAATCGGGCTCGGGGATCTCGTCGAACTGGACTGCCAGGATACGGCTGCTGCCCTCGAGCAACGCCCTTGCCACGCGGTGCATACCGTCCATCACCCGATGATCAGGGCCGAGAATGATCGGATAAGACATGTCCGCCTCTCGCATCCAGCGAATGTGGTCGACGACCCGTCGCACAGTTGGAGGATCAGTCCCCAGGTCGAACCAATAGACCTCGTCTATCTCCCAGATCGACGAGAGGGCCACCTCCCGAACGGGGAAGTCCCGGCTGAGCTCGATGAGCCGATCGACATCCCAGGCGTCGGACCCGTCCTCACCGGGCCAGAAGTGATATTGCTTGCGCACCGTCACAGTCTGGTGGTGATCGAGGGTCACGAGATCAAAGGTGGCGTTGAATTGATCCATTGTGCGCGGAATCCGCTCCTGAAACCACCACGTCGCTAGGTTTGAGCTGGACATGTAACGACTTCTCCTCCATCGTTGCCAGCGCTCTCTCCTCGCTTGGAGGCTCACCCATGTCGTTACCAGCCCTGTCTTCTCTTCCTATCGATCTGTCCGGACACGTTGCCTTGGTGACCGGCGCCAACCACGGGATTGGTGCTGCCACAGCTCGCCGGCTAGCCGCCTGTGGCGCCTCGGTCCTTCTCACGTTTCTCCGAGTGGAGGACCCGCTCGACCCGGCCAGGCCAGAGACCTACAGCCGGAATCGAGCGATAGGGGCCGACCAAGTCGCTGATGCGATCAGCGAGGCCGGCGGCAAGGCGGTTGCCTTCGAGGCTGATCTGAGCAGCGACGCCACGCCTGAGGCTCTCTTCGAGATGGCTGAGCACTCGTTCGGACCGGTCGACATCCTGGTGAACAACGCCTCGGGCTGGATTGCCGACACGTTCGGGTCTGAAGCCACCGACCGGCACGGTCGACGGCTCCGACGGGTCTCGGCGCAGACGATCGACCAGCAGTTCGCTGTCGACGCTCGTGGAGCGGCGATGCTCATATCCGAGTTCGCGGCCCGTCATGCTCGCCATGGCCTCGATTGGGGGCGCATCGTCGGGGTCACATCTGGTGGTCGACTCGGATTCCCTCAAGAGGTCTCGTACGGAGCGGCCAAAGCCGCCCTGGAGAACTACACGATGTCCGCGGCCTTCGAACTCGCCGATCGGGGCATCACCGCAAACGTCGTGTCTCCGCCCGTGACCGACACGGGATGGGTGACCGACCATGTCCGTAGGGCCGTGCGGGATGACATCCACCTAATTCATATCGCCCAGCCCGAAGAGGTGGCAGACGTAATCGCCTATCTGGCCTCAGACCTCGCATGGCTCATTACGGGAAACATCATCCACCTCCGGTGATAGACCGATTCGCAGACTCCTCCTGCAGCAAGAACCTCGCTTCGACGCCTTTCAGACTTGACCGAAACCCACCGGTCACACGACACTTGAACCGATCAAGCACTTCCTCAACACCTACGACTGGTCGCTCCCCGAGCTCCAAGCTCTGCTCGACGACGCCCGGGCCTTCAAAGCGTCGCCTCATTCGAAGGACCTCGAGGGCAAGACGATCGCCCTGCTGTTCCTGAACAACTCCCTGCGAACGCGCACTTCCTTCGAGGTCGGTGCCTATCACATGGCGGGCCATGCTGTCGTGCTCACCCCGTCAGGTGGGATGTGGCCATTGGAGTTCGAAAAGGGAGCCGTCATGCTCGGGGACGCCGAAGAGCATGCCCAAGAGGCGGCCAAGGTGCTCTCCCGTTATTGCGACCTGATCGGGGTCCGGGCATTCCCAAAGTTCGAGGACTGGGAAGAGGACCGAAAGGACCTCATATTGAATGCCTTCGCCGAGCACGCCGAGGTCCCGGTCATCAACATGGAGACCATCACTCATCCCTGCCAGGAGATGGCGATGACCATGGCGTTGCAGGATCACGTGGGCGAGCTCGAGGGAAAGAGATTCCTCCTCACCTGGAGTTACCACCCGAAGCCGCTGAACACCGCCGTTGCCAACTCGGCTCTGCTCGCCGCGGCCAAGTTCGGCATGGATGTGACCCTGCTCTGTCCTGACAAGGAGTACATCCTCGACCAGAGATACCTGGACCTCGCCAAGGCCGATACGGAGGCGAACGGGCAGAGCCTCACGATCACACATGACATCGACGAGGCATACGCCGACGCCGACATCGTCTACGCAAAGAGCTGGGGCGCGCTCCCTTACTTCGGTCGCTGGGCCGACGAGAAACCGTTGCGGGACCGGTTCAAGCACTTCATCGTCGATGAAGCCAAGATGGCGGGGACCAACGGGGCAGTCGTCAGCCACTGTCTTCCCATGCGTCGCAACGTGATCATGACCGACGGCGTGTTCGATAGCCCGAGCTGCATCGCCTATGACGAGGCCGAGAACCGCCTCCACGTCCAGAAGGCGATAATGAAGACGCTCGCCACAGAGAGCTAGCCGATGGCGCCGACCCCGGACATCCGCGAAACGATCGTCCAACTCCTGTCCAACGTCAGTGACGGGAAGGAGATCCACACCTATCTCCAGCGCTTCTCCGAGCTGGAGAGGACACGGTTCGCCGTCATCAAGGTCGGTGGGGCGATCCTGCGCGACAGACTCGAGGAGACGGCGGCGTCTCTGGCCCTGCTCCACACCGTGGGCCTGACCCCGATCGTGATCCACGGTGGCGGCCCACAGCTCGACGAGAAGCTGGAGGCAGACGGTGTGGCCAGCGAGAAAGTCGATGGCCTGCGGGTGACCACTCCCGAGGTGCTCGACGCTGCCCGCGATGTCTTCACGAGCCAGAACATCAAGCTCGTCGAGGCAATCCGTGCCCAGGGTGTGGACGCCCACGGTCTGACCCAGGGAGTCTTCGACGCCCAGCTTGTGGACCACGACAGGTACGGGTGGGTTGGTGAGCCGACATCGGTTCACCTCGACCTGCTCCGTTCCATCGTCAAGTCCGGAGCGATCCCGATCCTGACGTGTCTGGGAGTCGTGCCCGGTGGGCAGATGGTGAACATCAACGCAGACTCGGCCACCCGCATCCTCGTGCACGAAGTGCGGCCGATGAAGATCATCTTCCTCTCCGACACCGGCGGCCTGCTCGACGGCGATGGCAACGTCATCGACTCGATCAACCTGGCCACCGACTTCGACGAGCTGATGTCGGCCGACTGGGTCCATTCCGGGATGAGGCTGAAGCTGGCCGAGATCAACCGGCTCCTCGAGGATGCACCGCTCACCACGTCGGTCTCGATCACCACACCGGGTGCACTGGCCCGTGAGCTGTTCACACACAGTGGAGATGGAACCCTGGTTCGCATGGGTGAGCCGATCAACCGGCTCACCCAGCCCGAAGACGTCGACGAGAAGCGTCTGATCCCCCTCATCGAAGGTGCCTTCCGGCAGACGCTCGAGACGTCGTGGTGGGACGAGATCTCCCTGCTCAGCGTGTACATATCGGAGAGCTACAGGGCGGCAGCCGTCGTGGCCGAGCTCGATGAGTTCATCTACCTCGACAAATTCGCCATCGACGAGTCCGCTCGGGGCGAAGGACTGGCCCGCACCGTCTGGGATCACATGATCCGGGACTATCCGAGCCTGGTGTGGCGTTCACGCGCGGACAACGCCTTCAACCCGTTCTACGAGAAGGAGTCCGACGGTTCCATGACATTCAACGGCTGGACGATATTCTGGAAAGGTGTCCACGACTTCGATCTGATCGGGCGCGCGGTCAAGCGGCTATCCGAGATGCCGGCCTCCTTCACTGCGCAGACAGACGATGCCTGAGACATTCACGGTCGGCGTCGTCGGTGCCCGGGGCCACACCGGGGCGGAGCTGATGCGGATCCTCGACAACCACCCCTATGTCGAGGTCTCCTTCGCAGGATCACGCGAGCTCGCGGGGGAGCCCGTTCCCGGCATCGAGGGGCTCACCTACGAGAACATCGGGCCTGACGAAGTGGCACAGCGAGAGCTCGACGCCGTCTTCCTCGCCCTGCCCGACGGCATCGGGGCGCCCTGGGTCGAAGAGGTCACCGATGACACCGTTATCGTCGACATCTCAGCGGATCATCGGTTCGACGACGACTGGGTCTACGGCCTCCCCGAGCTGTTCCGAGACAAGATCAAGGGCGCTCGCCGTATCGCCAACCCGGGCTGCTACGCAACAGCTCTCCAGCTGGCCATCGCGCCCTTTGTCGATGATCTGGACGGGATACCCACCGTGTTCGGGGTATCAGGCTATTCGGGGGCGGGGACGACCCCATCTCCTCGCAACGACCCGGAGAACCTGCGTGACAACCTGATCCCGTATCGACTGACCGGTCACAATCATGAGCGGGAAGGCACCCGCTATCTGCAACAGATCGTGCGCTTCATGCCACACGTTCATCCCGCGTTTCGCGGCCTTCTGGTGACCGCGCACATGCCTCTGGGTCGCCCGACGACGGTTGAAGAGGCCCATGGGCGGCTCACAGCGGCCTACGAGAAGGAAGCCCTCGTCGATGTTCAGGAGGAGATCCCGACCCTGAAGGACGGCACCGAGCTCACAGGAGCCATCATCGGCGGCACCACCGTGAGCGAGGACGGCCTCGGCCTGACGGTGGTTGCTGTGGAGGACAACCTCCTCAAGGGAGCCGCTGTGCAGGCGGTTCAGAACCTCAACCTCGCTCTGGGCGTACCCGAGATCTCCGGGATCCTGTGAGCGATATCCAGACCGGCATCACTGTCGCGGGCTCGGGCTCGGCAGAGTCCGTCCCCGACCTCATGCACGTCGATATCGGGGTCTCGGTTCGGTCAGAGACCGTCAGCGAGGCATCGAGGCAGGCCAGGGATCACGCTACTGCCTTGATCGACGCCCTGACCGCCTCAGGTGTGGAGCGAAGTGACGTCGCGACCCGCACCTACTCGGTTCATCCCGAATACGACCATCGCGACGGGGAGCAGCGTCTGCTCGGATATCGGGTCGACAACGAGCTGAGCGTGACCATCCGGGAGGTGTCCGCGGCCGGATCGATCCTAGATGCCGCCGTTTCGGCGGCCGAAGACTTCGTCACCATCAACCGCGTCCAACTCGCCGTCGCCGACGAGTCAGCTGCGCGCGATCAGGCAAGGGAAGCGGCTTGGGGCGATGCCCTGGCGCGTGCGGAGCATCTGGCCGGTCTCGCCGGTCGCAGCCTCGGGCCCGTGCTGAGCATCGTGGAATCGACGGGGCAGTCCCCGGGCCCGAGGCCGATGATGCGGACAGCCATGGCCGAGTCGACCCCGATCCAGGCAGGGACCGCGACCACGAACGTGACTCTCGAGGTTCGATTCAGCCTCGACTGAGCTCAGCGGACCTTGGGCTCCGGCATGGACGGCGGGGTCAGCGCTGGCTCCCTCTCCAGGATGCTCAGAGCCTCCTCCATTGCCCGATCCAGCTGGGGGTCGTCGTCGGAGAAGAAGTCGGCGGGCGTGTGGATGACCTCGATGTCCGGTTCGACCCCGTAGTTCTCGACACCCCAATCCTTGCCCTCGAGCCAGAAGGCATACCGGGGTTGGGTGACCGAAGTCCCATCCACGAGTGAGAACCTGCCGTCTATCCCGACGACGCCTCCCCAGGTCCTCCTCCCCACAACCGCATCCAACCCGACCGCCTGTCCGGCGGCGTTGATGATGTCGCCATCCGATCCGGAGTACTCGTTGGCTACGAGCACCACCGGACCACGTGGTGAGGAGATGGGATAGGCCCCGGCACTCTCGTAGTGACGGGCGACGGTCCACCCCACGAGCCTCTTTGCCAGCCGGGCCAGGACGAGCTGACTGGTGTGCCCGCCCCTGTTGTAGCGCACGTCGACGACCACGCCTTCCCGCTGGGTGGCGTGTCTCCAGTCGCGATGGAGCTGGGCCCAACCCGTGCTCATCATGTCCGGGATGTGCACGTATCCGAGGCGCCCCTCGGATCGCTCGGAGACATACTCACGCCGTGACCGCACCCAATCCTGGTATCGCAAGACCTCCTCGTCGTCGAGGGGAAGCACGACAACGCGCCGCTCTTCCCCGTCGCGACGCAGCATGAGCTCGACTGGTTTGTCGGCAGCCCCGATCAACAGCGGGGCTGGCCCGAACTCGGGGTCCACCGGAGTGCCGTCGACGGCGACGATCAAGTCGGACTCGTGTGCATCGACGCCCGCCGCCCGGAGGGGGGACCTTGCTGCCGGATCGCTCGACTCACCGGGCAGGATCCGATCGATCCGCCAACCGTCCGCCTCGGACGAGAGATCGGCACCGAGCAGTCCGAGCCGCCGCTTCTGATCGCCGGGCGGCTCGGTGGGTATCACATAGGCGTGTGATGTGTTGAGCTCGGCCACCGTCTCCCACAGCAGGTCGACCAGATCATCGTGACTGCACAACGTCTCGACCAGAGGTCTCCATCTCTCGACGACACCGTCCCAATCGACACCGTCCATGTCTTCCCGCCAGAAGTGGTCCCGCATGAGTCGTGCGTTCTCGTCGAACATCTGCGCCCACTCGACCCGCGGCTCGACTTCGAAGCGGAGCCGGGAGAGGTCGACTTCGACCACGGCAGGGTCCTTGTCGTCTTTTGGCTTGCGGTCGGCAGGAGTGATCGTGATCGATTCCTTGAACCGAACGACCAGGTTGCGCCCGTCACCCGAGACGGAGTAGTCATTGACCTTGTCAACGACGGTCTCCACGGCGCGCTTCTGCAGCGACCAGAGCTGAATCGTGTCCGGCTTCGGCTCGTCCTTGACCCCGGCTCGCCGGGTGCCCAGAGCGCCGGCCTCTCGGTTCTCCTCGATCCACAGGACACCGGCTTGACAGGTGGTGAGCCGGCGGTATTCCCCGGATGGCACCGGGAACGGCACTGCCCGGTCCTCCGCACCTTCGGCATCGAGATCAGGACTGGCCGTCTCGTCGCCGTCCGACTCCTTCTCCTCACCGTCCTCTGGCCCTTCGTCCTTCTCGGGCGAGCTGATGCGCCAGCCCTCGGCACTCGGGCCGAAGGGCGGTGGCTCGGTGGCCGAGATGGGTATCAACCAGGGACGGGTGCTTCCGGCAAACGAGAGCGCGAACTCGTGGGGGTCGTATTCGGGATCGAAGGTGCGCTCGGAGAGGAATACGACGTGCTTGCCATCACGTGTGAACGCCGGGTCGTGGTCGTGGAAGGTGCCGGAGGTGAGAGCGACGGCATCGCTGGCCGAGCGGGTGTCGAAGATCATCAGCTGATGGAGGTTGATCGACGACTCGATCGGCTGCGACCACAAGAGGTACCGACCATCGGGAGAGAAGTTGGGAGACCTCGCCTCGCCCTCCGGGGAGTGACCCACGTGGCTGACGGTGCCCTTTGCGGTGTCGACGACCGATATCCGACCATCGTGGGATATGACGGCCACGCGCTCCCCGTCCGGGTCACTCGCCA
>DASUUP010000381.1:0-3066 GCA_036373995.1 Acidimicrobiia bacterium | reverse complement strand
GGGTATCGACTATTAATGCGACTGTGTCTCCGTCCTTGCCAACGACTGCGCCGGCCGCCTCGATTCGCGTCCCGACCTGGGCGACAGCCACTAGAGCCGCGCGATCGGGTGACCAGGGAATGGCTGAGTCACGTTGCTCCGCGACTCAAAGGCCAGGTCGTGACCGGCGAATTGGGAGTGGTACAGGGCAGCATGGCCTGCATCGAGCGCCGTCACGTCTTCGTGAGTGCCCCGTTCGACGATGCGACCTCCTCGTTTCATGATGAGGTCGGGCGGAGTATCCTCCTCGAACCTCCCCTGTTCCTCCCTCCGACGTCCGAATACCTCGACCAGGGCGTGGCCGGTGAATGCTTCCTCGAACTCGCCGTGAGGGCGTCCGTGAGTCTCACTCACAATGCACCCGCGCTTTCTCGTGCTTGCGAGCACCCGTGGCGCAGAGCAAGGGGCAGTGTCAGCCCACCGACCGTCGGTACTGGCGCACGGCCAGTGGCCCGAAGATGGCGACGATGACGACGATCCAGACGAACGACTGCCAAATGAGGCTCGCTTGGTCGAGACCGAGAGGGAGGAGAGCCTCCTCGGGGATCATGAGCGAGCGGACTGCATTGGCGATGACCGAGACCGGCTGGTTCTCGGCGAACACTTGAAGCCAGTCGGGCATCGACGCGGTGGGCACGAACACGGACGAGGCGAAGACGAGAGGAAAGATGGGGAGGAATCCGGCGGATTGAGCCGCCTCAGGGGTCTTGGCAACCAGCCCGATCGTGGCCATCACCCAGGAGAAGGCGTAGCCGAACAGAAGGGCAAGAGCCACGCCGAGGAGCATCTTCGGGATCCCTTGTTCGAAGCGCCATCCCATCAGAAAGCCGACGATGAGCATGAGGCCGTTGACGAACGTGTTCCGCACCAGATCGGCGATCGTTCGCCCGGCGAGCACCGCCGACCGCGCCATGGGAAGGGACCGGAAACGGTCGATGACACCTGCTCCGAGATCTTCGGTCAGTCCCAGCGCCGTCGCCGTCGCACCGAAGACCGCGGTCTGGACGAGGATGCCAGGGATGAGCCAGTTGATGTAGCTGTCGCTTCCCGAGACCGAACCCCCAGGTCCTCCGATCGCGATCGCCCCTCCGAAGACATAGTTGAACAGGAGGAGGAACATCACCGGCTGGATCGTCGAGAAGAGGAGGAGTTGAGGAAGTCGAACCACCCGCAGGGTGTTACGTCTCGTGATGACGGCAGTGTGGGTCAACGCGTTGGAGAACTTGATACGTTGCCGGTGTCTTGTGGCTGTGGTCATACGCGCTGGCCCGGGTGTTCCGGGGCCTCGCTGTGATCGTCCTCCTCGGCCCGGTGGCCGGTCAGAGTAAGGAAGACATCGTCCAGGGTGGGACGACGGAGACCAATGTCCTGAGGCTCGATCCCGACGTCATCCAGTGCTCTCACCGCTGCCGTCAGCGTGCGGGCCCCGTCGACAGCCGGGATCACCAGAGCCTGCCCCTCTGTCATCAGCTCGCCACCTGCCACAGTGGTGAGAGCCCCTGCCGCCGTCGTGCGATCGTCTCCCATGACGTGGACCTCGACGACATTGCCTCCGAGCCGATCCTTCAGCTCGTCGGACGTGCCTTCGTCGATGAGATGGCCCCGATCGATCACACCGATCCGGTCGGCCAGCCGGTCGGCCTCGTCCAGATACTGGGTGGTGAGCAGCAGCGTGGTTCCCGCATCGACGAGCTCTTCGATCAGATCCCACAAGTCGAGGCGGCTACGGGGGTCGACGCCGGTCGTGGGCTCGTCGAGGAAGAGAACCTCGGGGTTGCCGACCATGGAGGCGGCGAGGTCGAGACGTCTTCTCATGCCACCCGAGTAGGTGCGCACGAGCCGGTCGGCGGCGTCGATGAGACGGATCCGCTCGAGGACGTCTTCGGCGCGGCGTGCTGCATCCGCTTTCGACAAATTGTACAGCCGGCCCACCATCTCGACGTTCTCCCGGCCGGTGAGGAAGTCGTCAACAGCGGCGAACTGACCGGCGAGGCCAATCCTGTGACGCACTCCCACGGGGTCGGCGACAACGTCGATGCCGACGACACTTGCCGAACCCGAGTCCGGTCTCAGGAGGGTGGTCAGGACTCTGATCAGGGTGGTCTTGCCCGCGCCGTTGGGCCCGAGCAACCCATAGACGATTCCCTTTTCGAAGCTGACACTGACTCCGTCGAGAGCAACGACGTCGCCGAAGGTCTTGACGATGTTGTGGGCTTCGACCGCAGTCATCGAGCCGCAATGCTAAAGCGCGCTCAGGGTCTACGATCCGCCGCCAAGCGGAACAGGTGCCTCGCCCCTTCATCGAGCGTGGCGAATCTGGAGTCCCGGGTCTGGCCGCGCAGCCAGCGGATGTAGATCTGTTGCAGGATCACCGCCAATTTCCACGCCCCGAAGACGAGATACCAGTCGACCTCTGCTGAATCGTTACCCGACTTCTCCATGTAGCGGTCCACCGCGGCGCTCCGATCGAGCCAACCCGGGCTCTGCGTCGGCATCATGCTCAATTCACCTGGCGCCTCTCCGGGATCGAACCAGGAGCCCATGAGGGTTCCGAGGTCGGCCAGGGGGTCGCCCCGGGTGGCCATGTCCCAGTCGAAGACCGCGACGCAACGACCGGGGTCACCGGCGGCGACGGCCATGTTGTCCAGCCGCCAGTCATTGTGAAGCAGGGTCGGCCTGGCCTCTGCAGGGAGATGATCCTCGAGCCACAGCCCGACTTCGTCCGCGAGTGGGTTGTCCTCGTGTTTGGCTTTGTCCCATCGACGCCGCCAGCCTTCCACCTGGCGGCGCAGGAACCCTTCCGGGTGTCCGAGATCATCGAGGTCACAAGTGGCGGGGTCCACCGCGTGGAACTCGGCGAGGGTGTCGATTACGACCTCCGACAGCTTTCTCGTCGATTCGGGATCAACGCCCCCTCCGAACTCGTCGGGGATGGCGTCCCGGACTACCACACCGTCGCGTCGCTCCATCAAGAAGAAGTCGGAGCCGATCACCGACTCGTCTCCGCAATAGGCGATGGCGCGGGGC
>DASUUP010000380.1:0-4235 GCA_036373995.1 Acidimicrobiia bacterium | reverse complement strand
GGCTTGTAGTAGTTCTCGGCTCCTACGCTTCGAACGTCGGCCAGCCAGTCGCCTACGTATGGCCAGGCGTCGGGGTCGTCCGGTGTCGGACCCTGCCAGAAGCGGTTCGGACCTGGCTCCAGCGACCAGGCCTGACGGCGGAACAACCAATTGCCGGGAGCAAGCCGATGCGCATCCCGGAAGTGGTGGACGGCACGGTCGTGGTCGTCTAGCGATTCCAGATATGTGGCCAGCTCGAAGTGGGCCTGCCCCAATGCGGTGTCGGCGTCTTTCGGGGCGGTGCGTTCGACGACTTCCTGAGGAGACAGGGCGTACTCGCTGTCATTGCCTTTCTCGATCCAGTCGGCGAGGGCCTCGTGGTAGTCGTCGGCGTCGTAGTTGATCCTGGCTGCTTCCTCTGCGATGCCTCGCATGCGCTCTGGGATCCCGTCCGGTAGCGGACCCTGGTCGCGTGGAGATTGGCCGGGAGGACGGGGCGCTGTCTCGGCGGGTCGGACGATCGTGCCCTGCTCGTCGATCCAGACGCTGCTCGGAACGTTGTTGAACCCGAACAGCCGGGCCGACAGGTGATGCCGGTCGATGAGTGCGGGATGTTTGGGCGCCGCTTTCTCGAGAAAGCTGGTGGCTCGGGCTCCACCGGTTGCGTCCAAGGCGACGGTGACGAGCTCGCAGCCTTTGGGGTGGAACTTCTCTCGCAGCCCCTGCCACACGGGCAGGTCGTTGGAGCATCCTCAGTACGGCGCCCAGGCCAAGAGGACCGTCTTCTCTCCTTGGAGGCTCAAGAGCCTGAACTCGTTGCCATCGCGGTCGGGCAAGACGAGCTCGGGTGCTTCTGCCGAGATGAGTGTGCCGTTGTTTGGCGCCTCGGAGCCGAGGGCCCACACGTCGTGGGTTTCGTCGCCGACGAGGGGAAGGCCCATGGCTTCGGCCATCTGACGGATGTCGACCTGGTCTCCGTCGAAGTCCGGGAGGGGGATGCAGATCTCGCCTTTGCAGGCGCCTTCGGGTTTCAGTTCCCAACCGGTGCCGATCTCGAACTCGCGTCTTGAGATCACTGGTGAGGATGTGATCATCCCCCGAGTCTAAGAGCCCAGATCAGGGCGAGCACGCCCACCACCACGATCGTGATGATCAGCCATCTCATTGTCACTCCGGGGCATCGGGCAGGGGTTCGGAGGATACGAGGCTGTTCTCCACCAACCGTAGTGTTGCTCGAGACGACGGATTTATCAGATCGCCCGGCGAAGGTGAGCGACGTGAACACGGGATCAGCAGCGCGGCGGCTCCACGAGTCGACCAAGCACGGGACACCGCCCGCCGAGCCCGAAGAGCTGGTCTCCTATCGCAGACTCGACCCGACCAATCTCCCCCAACCCTTCAAGGAGTACGAGGAGGATCTTCCGGAGATCGAACTGCCCCGCAAGGTGGTCGGCTCCTCCCTGCCGGCTGGCGAGGTTCTCAGCGGGCGGAGGGGAGAGCGCATCGACCTCGATCTGTCATTGCTCTCGACTTTGCTGTTCCTGAGTGCGGGGGTGACGAGGGTGATGGACGTGCCGGACCGAAGGCTCCACTTCCGGCCGGCCATGTCGGCAGGGAACCTTCATCCCGTCGAGCTGTATGTCGTCGCCGGTGACCATACTGTTGACGGGCTCGAGGCCGGGGTCTATCACTTCTCTCCCCTGCGTTTCGGCCTGACGATGCTCCGACGGGGCGATTATCGAGATGTCGTCTCGACCAGTGCTCACCTCGTCCTGGTTCTCACTGGTATCCCGTGGCGCACCACGTGGAAGTATGCCGAGCGCGGATGGCGTCATCTCTACTGGGATGCGGGGACACTGCTCGCCAACACTCTGTCCGTTGCCGGTGCCCACGGTCTCGACCACCAGGTCGTGCTCGGCTTCGACGACAGCTTGGTCTCGGAGATGGTCGGCATCGACGGTGTAGAGGAGATGCCGCTGGCGTTGGTCGCTCTCGGCGAGATCGAGCCACCCGGGCAGACACCGTCGCTCGACTCGATCTCGCCGGAGGTAGCTCCCATCGCAACGAGGCCGGTCCGGCTCCCCCTCCTCGAACAGGCGCAGCGGGGGAGTGAGCTGGACAGGGACGAGGTCGAACCCTGGCGTGAGGCCGGCAAACGTGCAGCCGCATCCGCCCCTACCGACGTGGAGCCACCGGAAGACACTGAAGACCCGATCGAGGCGGTCATCCTTCGTCGAGGCTCGACCCGGAGGATGGTTCGGGAGACCGTCTCCAAGGAGGCTCTGGAATGGCCGATGAAAGCCTCGTGCCGCCCGGTGGACATCGATGCGACCGGAGACGGGACCCTGCTCAGCCACTACGTCAACGTCCATGCGGTATCCGACATGGAGCCGGCGGCCTACCGGCATACGTCTTTCGGCTGGGAAATGGTCAGGAGGGCGGAGACGTTTCGGGAGTTGAGCGCCCGGCTGTGTCTCGGCCAGGCCCTCGGCGGCGACTCCGCCTATACGGTGTTTCATTGCGCCGAGCTGGATCCGATCTTCGATGCGCTGGGGTCCCGGGGCTATCGACTGGCCCAGTTGGAGGCGGGGGTGGTCTCCGGTCGCCTCGCCCTGTGCGCCTTCGCCCTGGGTCTCGGTGCCACCGGGCTCACGTTCATCGACGATGCCGTATCGAGTTTTTTCCACACGTCGGCCCAGCCGATGCTGGTGACGTCCGTGGGTGTCCCGGCTTCGGGCGTGGCTCCCTCGGGCGCGCCAGGAGAGCCTGTGGTTCTGAGGGGTTAGACCAGACCAGATGGCGGTTCAGTTCAGAACCTGGTTGCTCTCCGCCAGCAACTCGTCGATATCCGTGTCGGTCTCCTCGGAGAGGATGCGTCGTACTCCCGGTGAGATGGCGTCGAGCACTCGGACCAGACGACGCAAAGCGGTGCGCTGGGCGGTCATCCTCGCGGCTTCCTCGGCCGGGGTGGTCAGATCGTCGACGATCGCTCCCTCGGATCGTGAGGCGACCAGCGGCTCGGGCAGGCCCCGCATCCAAACCAGCGTGCGTCTTCCCGGTCCGCGGCTTTCGGTGATCGGCTCCACGGCGACGACCTCATCTGAGCGTACATAGGTGCCATAGCCCAACGCCACGAGCTGGCCCGATTGGATCCTCATGTCATCCTCCTCTGGTGGCTCAAGCTAGTGGGGAAGGAATTCCCGACTAGGGCGAGAACAGACCCTCTCGAGGGTCTCGAGCGAGCGCAACAGCGCGTCCGTATCCGGCGTGCCAGCTGCCCCTACTAACCCGTGAGACGTTGCGGGAGGTGACAGCGGTGAGTTCGCACTGACCAGGAGGTGTGCATCCGAGTCAGTCCGCGTGCCTGAAACCTGGTGCGGTGATGCCGGCGAGGGCTGACGGCTGACGAGCAGTGGCAACGGCTTGATGACGGCCGGCCGTCGAACTCGGTGCGGAGTTAGCCGCGGATTCGGTCATCGAGGGCCGGTTTGACCCGCTCCACCACGACGACCCGAACTAATCGTGGGCGTCGCTCGTCCATTGCCCAATGCGGAAGATCACGAACTCCCCGGGCCGCGTCGGGGCGATACCGACCTCGCAAACCAGCCGCCCTTCTTCGATGTCGCTCAGGGACATTGTCGTCCGGTCGCACCTGACAAAGAAAGCCTCGTTCTGTTTGGTGCCTGCGAGCCCGCCTGCCCGCCAGACACCGGTGAGGAAGTTCGTCACGCTCTGGCGAACTCCAGCCCACGTCGGCTCGGCGTTGGGCTCGAAGACCGCCCAGCGTGTCCCCTCGGAGAGGGATCGCTCGAGGAAGATGAACAGCCGTCTCACGCTGACGTACTTCCACTCCGGATCGTCGGCGAGCGTGCGAGCTCCCCACACTCTGACCCCTCGCCCCGCGTCGCGAAAGTCCCTGATGACGTTGATCCCCCTCTGATTGAGGACGTCCTGGACGCGATCCGAGACGATGACTGACAGCGGATCTCCCTCTGGGCGTCTTGGGGCCATTCCGGACGTTCCAAGTGCCCATCGCCCGGATCTCCGAGCTGACCTCCCTCGAATTCGACGAATCGATCATGGACAGCGACCCATTCTCCGTGATCGAGTCGCCGCCTGCCTATGTCGAGATCGACGGTCCCGCCGACCTCCTCCTTTGAACGAGTGCTCCAGTGTTGTTGAGTTCCGCTGCTGCGCAGCCACGAGACGAACAACACCGAGCGAACACCTCGGCCGGCAACCTTCTACTCCGTTGA
>DASUUP010000379.1:0-2148 GCA_036373995.1 Acidimicrobiia bacterium | reverse complement strand
ATCATCCACAGAGTCCTGCCCGACGGCACCGTTGAAGACTGGGTCGAGCGCCATCCCGGATTCAACGGCATCAACAGCTTGAGCCTGGGCCCCGATGGCACCATATATCTGGTGAATATCCGGGACGGCGGGTTGTTCGCCGTCGACCCCGATGGAAGCGTCACCGAGCTTCACTTCTTCCCGCGGGCGAACTCCCATGTTGCATATCACGACGGCTCGCTGTTCGTCACGAGCCGCGGTGGATACGTGATATTCCGCTTCGACCTGGAGACCGGAAGCGCAGAGATCGTGGCCGGGAACGGAGAACCTGGCGATCGCGACGGGCGCGGCAGCGAGGCTTCGTTCGGACGGCCAAATGCGATCACGGTCGGACCGGATGGAGCCCTCTACTTCAATCACACCGACGGAACGAACGACACGCCGGTCCACATCAAGAAGATCACCCACCAGCCCTGAAACGGCGGATCCGGAACTCGACCTACGAGTCGCGAGTCTCCAGCACCCGTTTCAGATCCGGCACTGGCAGCCCTGAGCTCCGGGCGGTCTCCACAGTCAATTCCACCTCCTCTTCGACTGCGCTACGACGGCTGGTCAGGTGTTCACCCTCCAGGTCGGATCGCAGGTCGTCGAGCACCTCGATCAGGGCTCTGAGGACATAGGGCTGGCCGGCGGCCGCCAGTCGTATCTCGGAGAAGGCGGCGTGCACATACTCGGAACGTCCCGGAATCTCGGCGAGGAACACTTTGCGGTCACCTTCACGTGAATAGACCCGACGCGGCGCGTCCGACAGCAAAACCCGTCTAACAGGTGTCTTGAGATGATGGATGACATCCACAGCCGTCGTGGGGTCGTTGACCCCGGGAGAAAGAGCGCGAAGCGCGATGTCGACCAGCTGACGCATCCCGAATGTCGGGTCGAGCTCGAGCGACCGCTCCGAGGCCGTGACGACGGACCTGCGCACCTGATCCATGCCGCTCCAGCCCTCACCCGGATCGGGCCAGATCGTTGCGATGCGATCGCCTGGCGAGACGGCTTCGCCCACACGCACGTCGATTCGGGCCGTCGACCCGGCCTCGAGCGCAGAAAGCGCACGTTCGGCATCAATGCGGGTCACCCATCCGCTCGACTCGGCACGAACCGTCCCCGGTGGCCCCTCCGGGGGATGTCCACCGAGATTCGTCGGTTCTTCTGAGTCTCCGGACTGGAGGTGGAGGTCGATCGCTCGTCGTGAGCCGGCGGCGATGCGGCGCACCACGGAATCGATCTGCATCCGCCGAAGGGAGCGGTTGATATACCACACGATGGCGACGACTGAGAGAACGCCCAGGACCAAGGCCAGGGTGACGGAGACGCTCGGCGTTGCCTCCGCTCCTCCATCGATGATCGCACTGCTGAGAGAGGCAAGTACCAACAGCGCGTAGAGAAACGTGCCTATGACCAAGCCGATCACGGCCTGCTGAAAGGGGTCCTCGAAGAATCCTCCGAGAGCGCGCGGGGAATACTGGCTGGCCGCCATTTGGGTGGAGAGAGCCGTGATGGAGAAGACGATCGCAGCCACCGTGATGGTGGCGCTTGCCACGGTGGTGAGCATCGCCCGGCCCCCCACCACCGTCGTCCCCAAGACAATTGGCCATCCATCCAACGATTCGGCAAATGTGGAGTCGAGATAGAGAGCACCGAAGGCGGCGCCAATACACGCGAGCACGATGAGGACCGAGATCGTGAAGAGACTGTCGGTGACCCGTCGGATCAGGTTTCTCATGAATCGGGCGTGTCTGTCATCACCCCGCAATCAAACCACGTGCAGACCGAGCGCCGTGGAGATACGGGCCTCGCCTCGCACGCGTCGAGGCCGTCCGACATCGTGACAGTGGCGACCGGGGTGCGGTGAGAGCACCTGGCAAACACCCCACTTACGACTTGGAGAGATTCTTGTCCTACCTGGTTTGTAGGTTGGTGGGTGAGAGCATTTGAGAAGGAAATCTGTCACCGGTGTCGGATAGGTTGGGTGACAGGAAGAGGGGAACAGATGAGTCAGCTGCGTTCAGCGATCGAGGAGATGTTCGCTGCTGCCGACAACGAGTTGACGGTCGAGGAGCTAGCGGCGGATGTGGTCGAACTGTCGTATGCCTGCCAGATGGTCGAAGT
>DASUUP010000378.1:0-2521 GCA_036373995.1 Acidimicrobiia bacterium | reverse complement strand
CTCTACCAGGTCGGTTTCCTTGACGCGATGCTGGGACGGACACTCGGTCATCTCGATAGAACCGGGACATGGGACGACACGATGGTGATCGTGGTTGCCGACCACGGGGCTTCATTCGTCCCGGGAGAGCACCGTCGTTGGCCGTACGAGAACAACAGGGACGACCTCTATCGTGTTCCGCTCTTCATCAAGTACCCGGGACAGACCGCTGGCGAGACCGTCGATCTCCCCGTTTTCGGCATGGACATCCTTCCCACGGTGGTCGACGTCCTCGACGTCGAAACCGAGTGGAGCTTCGACGGGACTTCGCTGCTCGAGTTGGAAGAGGAGCGACAGCACGAACCGATTCATTGGTGCTGCAACTCGGAGGGTGTCAGCACCGATCTCGAGGTCCTGTTCAGCCAGGTGGCGCGGAACCACCAATGGGTTCCCGACCAGTCTTCGTGGCTGGGGGTGGCCAGCGTCGGGCCGTACCGCAACCTCGTGGGCCACCCATTGACGGAACTCGAGATCGAGTCATCCGACTCGTTCCGATGGTCGTTCGAGCTGGGGGCGGACCTCGAGGAGACAAAACCGGGCCAAGGTGTCGTCCAGACCATGGTGACTGGCCGTGTCGAGTCGGACAGTCCCATAGACAGCGAGGAGTTGTTGATAGTGATCAACGACGTGGTCGCCGGTGTCGCTCATCTCTCCCGGGACACCGTCACCGGAGGCTTCTTCGCCGGGCTTGTCGCCGAGGAGCTCGTGGTCGATGGGGCGAACGACGTTGGTGTCCTTCTCGCTTCGGGTGATGGGCTGTGGCTCGCCGGGGAGTCAGATGACCTCACCCTGGAGCTGATTGCCGATGATGGCCACGTGATAGAGATGGGAGCCGAGGGGTCGCGGCGAATACAAGTGGATCGAGTCACCGACACCGAAGCCGGATTCGAGCTGGTCGGTTGGGCTGCGGACGTTTCCGCCAAGGCAGTGCCGGACACCATTTACGTCTTCGCGGGGGAGCGTCTTCTCTACGCGGGCGTCCCCAACACCGACAATCGCAACGTCGTGCGGTGGTTCGAGAGCGAAGGCCTGCTGCGCTCGGGATTCGAGATCGAGGTCCCGACGGAGGACGTGCCCAACGGTGTCAGTCGCTTGCTGGTGGTGGCTGAGTTCGGTGACGTGGCGGTGGCGGATCCGGCCAACCTTCCTCGTTAGACGGGCTCCAGGCTGTAGAGCACCCTGACACCGTCGCCCAACACCTTCGTCTGCCGTGTTCGGAACCGCGTGGCGACGATCCTCTCGAACTCCGGCCTCGTTCTTCCGGGATGGAGCTCTTCTTCGGTCTTGTTCGCGGTGAGCTTGGCCACCATCTCATCAGTCGGGTCGACGAATTCAACCACTGCCGGACATCCGTAAGAGGCGAGCCAGTCCACGACGGACGCCGGCGGGATGCTCGCTGTGTAGATCAGATGATGGATCAGCCCGTATGCGACCACCAGGTCGGGCCGGGCGCGTTCGCCTAGCGAGGGGCGCTCCACGCCAGCCCAACCCTGGGCGGGCGAAGGGTTGGTCAGATCTCCGACGACGATCGAGATGCGTGACCCACGCCGGTAGAGCGCGTCGAGTACCTGTTCGTCCCCGTCCACTGCAATGGCCACGGCCCCGTGCGATTCGGCCAACTCGGAGAAGAAACCATCGTTGGCGCCGAGATCGAGCACGCGTCCCGGCCGGTGCGTCTCGAGAGCGGACGTGAGGAAGGCGCCTTTGCTTTCGCGATCCCGGCCCACGTGGTCACACGTCTGGTAATCGACCCAGCCTTCACCCGTGCCTTCCCACTGCAGCGACGTCACCAGTTTCCGCAGCTTGCGGACATTGGCGAGGATGAGATCGGCGCTGAATCCGGCGGTTTTCAATTCGCTTCTGACGGCGGCGCCCGACATTCGATCCTCCATGCGCGCCTGAAGCGATACGTGCATCATCGTGGACGGGCGCATTCGTCTTCCGAGGGACAGGATGTTCCTCATGTCAGCTGCGGTCGGTCCCTCCATGTTCCCGCGCAG
This sequence comes from Acidimicrobiia bacterium, assembly GCA_036373995.1. GTDB lineage: Bacteria > Actinomycetota > Acidimicrobiia > Spongiisociales > ZC4RG35 > JANQRA01. Next base: position 482 of record DASUUP010000378.1, on the reverse strand, counting down.
CCATGGCTGAAAGGGGAGCCCTGCCCAGGCTCGAAGCATCAATGGGAACAAGAACTGCCTGGTGAACTGGCGGTAGCCGATCCAGGGCTCGCCCGGCGAGTATCTCTCGAACGATCCGACATCGATGAACACCGGCCGGCCGCCGACGAACTGGATGTTGAACGGTGTGGCGTCCTTGATGGTGATGCCTTCGGCGAGTGCCTCCCCCAAGAGGTCGAGTTGGAGCAAGGCTGCGTCTCTCAGCATCGAGAATGTCCACTCGTACGGATACGAGATGAACGGGACAGTTGGGTGCTCGAGGGCCCCGGCCACGGTCGGATCGGAGTGTTCGACTTGTTTGCTCTCGATCAGCCGACCGTCGTTGGTTGCCCGTGTGAAGAAAGCCGTGTCTGACAATGCCTTCCAGCCGGCAAGCCCGCGTTCGTCGAGGAGGCGGATGACCCGCCCGTCATCGAGGACGACATGAGACGCAGGGTCGCGGA
>DASUUP010000377.1:0-11804 GCA_036373995.1 Acidimicrobiia bacterium | reverse complement strand
CAGGCTCCTCGTGGATCGTCGCTCCCTCGGAGTCGACCACTCGCAGAGTGAGGATCGCCTCGAACGTGTTGGATCTCCCGGCGACGACGTATACGTTCTCGACCTCCATGATCGGCTCAATGAGGAAGATCAAGCCGAGCTCGGTGAGGAACGAGTCCCGGTCCACCGGATCGGTCAGCACAAGGCCCTCCGTCCCGTAGGCTTCCGCCGGCTGGGCGTTGACCGTGAACTCCACCTGCTTGTCAGGGTCGTCTTGAGTCAAAGTGTAGATGATCTGGTTGAGCATCGTGATGTCAGCCAGCAAGCCGCCTGCACCGTCGAGGAACGCCTCGCTCATGTCGGCAACGATCGTGTCCGTGCTCTCGCCGATCGAGAGGATTTGCACCTGGGGCGGGATTGCGTTCTCGAGACCGGGCGGGAGATCTCCGCCCATTGCCGCAAGGGCCGTCGTGAAGGGGTCGTTGGCGGTCAACTGCGTCGAGGGGTCGGTGACTTCGACCTGGATCGGTACCAGCGCCGGATTGCCGAGAAAGCTGTTCTCCGGAGTCTGATACAGGAATATCGTCCCCTGCCAGGCGGTCGCCGCTGTGGTGGATGTCGTGGACGCACTCGTAGTGCTCGTCGACGACGGGGCCGTAGTGGAGGATGTCCCCGGCTCTGATGTGGTGGTCGGCGCAATCGAAGTCGTGGTGGTGCTCGTGCCCCCCGCCACGGGCCCCTCTCCCCCGGTGAGCAGGATCACCGGCACGGCCAGTGCAGCCACCAGAGCGACGGCACCGGCGAACACGAGTGCGGGATGAGGTCGTTTGCGTGGTGTCTCTGTGGTAGCCATGGGTGTCTCCTCTGGATATGGCGGTGGCTCCGGCGACATCGCCACCAAACGGCCGAGGAGGTCCTTCATCTTCTTCTCGTAGCTCATGACAACAACTCTCCAAGGCGCTTTCGGGCGCGGGCCAGATGTCGTTTCACCGTGCCGGTGGAGACCCCCATCCGCTCCGCGACGACGCTGGGAGAAAGGTCCTCCCAATATGTCAGGTAGACCGCCGCCCTCTGTTGGACCGAAAGCCGCTCGACTGCGTCGAGAACCTCCAGGTCGACCGTCAGGGCGTGGTCCGGGATCTCGTCGCGTTCCGCCGACTTCAATTCACGGAGCCGACGGGACAGGGTGCGGCGATGGTGATCGTTGGCCACCGACAGCACGGTTCGGTACAGATACGCCCGGCGATCGAGGACATCCGGCCAGGCGCGCGCCTCGAATGCTTTGAGGCAGGCGTCGGTCACCACGTCGGGAGCGTCGAACGGCCCCACCAAACCCGTGGCGTAGCGTGTCAGCTCCTGGCTGTAGTTCCTGTAGACCTGTTCGTTGTCCATCACCCCTGTGGCGGTGATCATGCACCTGTGACGGAGCAGATCGCCGTCTTGGGTGACATGGACCTTCAGTTCATCGTGATGTCATCGGGAAATGTGGACACGACCGACAAGAAGCCCGGCTGACGACGAAGGACTCGTCGCCATTGTCCTTCATCGGTATCGAACGGATCGTCGGGTGACGCCTGGACCACGTACCAGGACCCGGTTGAGATCTCAGTTTCGAGCTGCTCCGATCCCCAGCCCGAGTAGCCGGAGTAGATGCGCACCGGTGCGGCGTCATCGCCAGGGGCGTCGCCCAGGTCGATGAGGCTCAACCCGGGGACGCCGGTCGACATGCCGCTCGGTGTTAGTGACAGCCCGATGGCGACAGAGGGATCCACCGGTCCTCCGTAGTTGATGATCGATGGCTCGGCCACGTGATCAGCCCACTCCGGGAGGTGGTCTACCACCGGCTCAGCCGTGGGGCGGTTGAGCACGATGCCGACACATCCCTCCTCATCATGCTGAATGAGCAAGACGACGGTGCGGTAGAAGTGCGGGTCGAGCAATATCGGAGTTGCCACCAGGAGATTGCCCGCGAGCGAGTCCATGGGCTCAATCGTGGCACAACCGGCCCGAGGACGAACGAGACCTCCAGCTACCGTGTTGAGCGATGAGAGCCCTGGTCAAGCATCCCGATGAGGTTGGTCTGCGTCTCGAGGACCTCCCGGTACCGACCGTCGGCCAGGACGAAGTGCTCATCAAGGTCCACACCACCGGCATCTGCGGTACCGATCTCCACATCTACGAATGGGACGACTGGGCGCAAGCGACCATCCCGACACCCATGACGGTCGGACACGAGTTCTCGGGCTACATCGAAGCCGTTGGCTCGAATGTCTCGGGGTTCGGCGAAGGCGAGTTGGTCGGCGCCGAGGGACACGTCATCTGTGGGCAATGCCGCAACTGTCTCGCCGGCCGCCGTCATCTCTGCCACCAACCCCGCGGTCTGGGAGTCAACATCCCTGGCGCCTTCGCCGACTATGTCGTGGTACCGAAGACCAACGTATGGAGACATCTCGAGGACATCGACCCAGAGATCGCTGCGTTATTCGACCCCTTCGGGAATGCCGTTCACACGGCCCTGAAGTTCCCCGTGTTCGGCGAGGACGTGTTGATCACCGGAGCAGGCCCCATCGGGTTGATGGCCACCGCCGTCGTGCAGCATGCCGGAGCCCGGAATGTCGTTGTCACCGACGTCAATCCATACCGGCTGGAGCTCGCCCGCACCATGGGAGCCTCGCGAGCAATCGACATCTCCCAAGGCGACCTCGACCTGGTTAAGAAGGAGCTTGGGATCATCGAGGGGTTCGATGTGGCACTGGAGATGTCGGGCAACCCGACCGCGATGAGCGACATCCTCACCAACACCATCCATGGGGCGAATATCGCTTTGCTCGGCCTCCCTTCGGAGCCCTACGCGATCGACTGGTCTGTAGTCATCTTCAACATGTTGAACATCAAGGGCATCTACGGGCGAGAGATGTATGACACCTGGTACAAGATGAACGTCCTCATCCAATCGGGTCTCGACATCTCACCCGTCATAACCCATCGCTTCGACGCCGCCGACTACGACGACGCCTTCGAAGCGATCAAGACCGCCGAGTCGGGCAAGGTGATGCTGCGCTGGTGGGATTAGGCACACCGGTTGTGGTTCAGCGAACCTCCGGTTTCTCGAGTCACATATGGGTCAGGGAACCGGAGGTTCGCGTCTTGGCCTCTAGAGGTCTGTGAGCTGATCTTCGAGCCAGGCCACGATGTCCGACATCACTTCTGGACCTTCGGGCTCGTTGACTATCTCATGACGAAGGCCCTCGTACACCTTGCGATCCACGACTTCCAGGTCCCCGAGTGGGGCTGAACAATCGGTTGGCACCAGGCGATCATCACCGCCGTGCAGTACCAGAGTCGGGACGGCCAACTCGTCCATGTGCTCGTTGCACTCCTCCATGGCCGCTAGGAACTGCGATCCGAATCGAAGTGTCGTCTTCGTATGAACGAGTGGATCTGCGTAGTACTTCTCACCGACCTCCGGATCTCTGGAAAGGTGCTCACCCTTCCACGGATTGGGGAATTCGAGACCAGGGACGACGCGGGCCGCGACCGGGGCGACTGCTCGGAGCCATGCAGCACCACCGTCCAGCGCAGGAGCACTCAGCACCAGCAGGTCCGGCGCAGGACGCTCAGTCAAGGCATAGCCCAGGCTCAGATTGCCCCCGAGCGAGAAACCCATGAGCACAACAGGTCGATCGAATCCGCGGGCCCACTCGAGGTGGCTTTGAATTTGGTCATGCAGACGTGACCAATCGTCGATGTCCCAACGTTTGCCGCCAGAACCACCAGCGCCTATCAAGTCGAAGCTACGTACGTGGAACCCAGCGTCGGCCAGGAAGACGCCCAGATCCTCGTACCGTCCCGAATGCTCACCCATACCGTGGACCACGACGATGGTGGCTTTGGACTCGCCACCAGGAGTCCATTCCCTGATCAGTTCGGTTCCAATTTCGGGATGGGGGTTCGCGTGTGCTGTGCTCGGCATGATCAGAAGGTAAACCGTGTCAGGTCCTTCGGGAAGTCGCTCCAGGCCAGAGCCTTCTCGGGAACGATGATCCGCATCCCCCCGGCTATCTCGTCGGACCATGAGTCTGGAGCCGGTGTGTACTCCGGACCGTACTTGCGGGCATACTCCCGGGCGAGCCTCTCTCCGAGGTCCCCGCCGATCGGGTCGCTCCGGAGCGATTTGCCCTCCACGATGGTCACGTCGGAGCCACTCTCCAGATGGAGCGCGCATGCAGGTTCTCGCTCCAGATTGCGGACATGGAGCGTCTCCGGGGAGCCGTCGTACCAAAAGCGGTCGTCGAGCCAGACACCCCAGCGCGGAACGACATGGGGACGTCCGTCGGGGCGAGTGGTGACGAGCCAATAGTGCTTGCTCTGGGACAGCTTCTCCGTCACCTCGTCCCAGGTGAGAAATCGGTTTGCAGTATCTACCCCGTAGCCCTGGGGCATCTCGGGTCGGTCTGCCGCTGGTTGGGTCATGTTCGGTGAAAAGGAGGTGTCGCGATGTGTCCGGGCACTTCCCGGTCGCGAATCGTGACAGATATCGAATCGCCAGGGCTCGGTGGTGGGGAGATATAGGCCATTCCCACTCCAGTGTCGAGCATGGGGCTCAGATTGCCCGAGGTGACCGTGCCCCCTCCCCCGGCGGTGGTGACCGAATGACCGTGACGCGGGATGCCGCGTCCCTCCAGGACAAACCCGGTCAGCGCCCTGGGCACACCTTCCTCCGTCTGAGCGATGAGCGCCTCCCGCCCGACGAACTCGTGGTCGAGTGAGACGGCGAAGGTCAATCCAGCCTCGAGCGGCGTGGTTGTCTCATCGATGTCGGCGCCCCACAAAGCGAGACCTGCCTCGAGACGCAGGGTGTCTCGTGAGCCGAGACCACAGGGTCTCGCCCCGGCGTCGACCAGAGCCTCGAAGAGCCTCGCTCCGATCGCCGGATCGACACACAACTCCGCGCCCGTCTCTCCCGTGTACCCGGTCCCGGCCATGGCCACCTCTCCCCCATCCCAATCCTCGCGGGCTGTGCGAAAGCGGGCGGGCTTGTCCCCGACGACCTCCACCAGCAGGTCAGGTGCTTTCGGGCCCTGCACCGCGAGGAACACCGTCGACTTCTGCATGTCGGCGACTGCGCATCCGGGCCGGCCGGCAAAGGCCTCCATGACTCGTTCTTGGTTGGCGGCGTTGGGCATCACCCAGAATCGCTCCGGCTCCCACCACCAGACGATGAGATCGTCGATGATCCCACCGTCCTCGTTCAGCATCATCGTGTACTGACAGCGGCCGGGCGCGATCTTGTCGATGTCGTTACAGAGCAGGCTGGAGATCGCGTCATGCGCTCCGTTGCCTGTCAGCTCGAACCGTCCCAGGTGGGTGACGTCGAAGACCCCGACACTCTCTCTCACCGCTCGATGCTCCGCCAGCACCGACTCGTATTGCAGCGGCATCTCCCAGCCGCCGAAGTCGACGAATCTGGCGCCGAGGCTCTCGTTCAGTTGGTGGAGTGGAGACCGATTCATCCGGTGAGACGTTCGCCACGGGCTTCGAGGCGGACGATCTCGGGCTCACCGGGAATCCGGGTGGGGGCGACGACGTCTTCGAGGTTGTCGGGCTCCTCCAGCCCGTACTTGACGACGAGATGCAGATAGTCGCGCTGATAGAAGATCTTGCACTTCACGTCGGGGTGGTATCTCTTGAGGAGCTTGACCTTTTTGTTCTTCTTCGTGACCAGCTTCTGATTCATAGTGGTGATCTCTATGAAGAGGTCGTCCTCGGGCATGTAGAAGTCCGGGGTGAAGAACTTGACGGGCTCGCCGTCCTCGAATCCAATCGGGAAGCTACGCGGCTCGTACTCCCATGGAACGCCGTAGAAGTCGAGCAGGAGAGCGAATTGCCGCTCACTGTTGTGCGCGAAATCGACTTCGTGTGCAGTCAGGGGTTCAGTACTCAGGGGACTCCTACCTCGATGACCCCGGGTAGCTCTTCTTCTTCTGGAAACAATTGGTGAATCGCACCTTGAACCTGGTCCTGGACAGGTCCGATGGCAATGCTAAACACCCCCTGTCCCTTACGGAGGACATCGACCACTTCTTCGTCGGAGTGGGCGGCGTATATGGTCTGGCCGTCGCTGAGCAGGGTGACGTCGGCGAGGGGCTGATCGGAGTCCATCTCGACGCGAAGGATCTCGACAGCGGAGCGAATCTTCTTGAGGCTCATGCCGGCGTCGAGGAGATTCTTGATGACCTTCAGCTGGACGACGTCGGTGAACGAGTAGAGACGCTGTGATCCCGATCCGTGTGCCTGGGCAAGGGACGGGATGATCAGCCCCGTGCGCGCCCAGTAATCCAGTTGTCGGTAGGTGATACCGACCAGGTTGCATACTTGTGGGGCGCGGTAGCCACTCACTTCCGCCTCTTCGGTCATAACGTCCTCCGGGTTACATCAGTGTAACTCCGCCCCGGGAAAGCTACTTGCACCCCCCTCGGCATGTCAATGCTTTCCTGTGGAAAACTCGCGCACTCGGTGCAGAAGACGGGGTTTCAGCCGACCGGCTTGAGGAGCTCTGCGGCCCGATCGACCTGGTCCTTGGTGCCTACCACGACCAGACGCTCCCCTGGCTCGAGTGTCACCTCCGGCCCGGGGTTGACGACCACGGTGTCGGCATCCCCCTCGATGGCCAGGATGAGGGCACCTGTGTCCTGGCGGAGACCCGAGTCTCTGATCGTCTTGCCTGCCACGGAGCTTTGCGGATCGATGTCCAACTCCTCCACACGGAATTCGACTGCGTTGCCACTGACCACCACGTCGAAGACCTGAGCGAGCTCCGGTTGGATGGCCATCATGGCTATGCGCTCGGCCCCAACTGCTTGCGGTGCCACGACGGCGTCGGCGCCGGCCAGACGCAGCTTGCGTTCGGACTCCAGCTCGGTGGCGCGGCAGACCACACGCAGGTCGGGCCGCAGGGACTTCACGGACAGAGCGATGACGAGGTTGTCCGAATCGTCCTCGACACAAGCCACGACGGCGTCCGCCGATTCGACCCCGGCCAGTTCCAGAACGTCGTTGTGAGTGGCGTCTCCATGGATCACCAGGGCGCCGCCGGACCGGGCGCTCTCGGCGCGCTCACCGTCGGCCTCGATGATGACGACATCCAGGTCGCGATCGCGGAGCGCGGCCGACACACCGCGCCCGACACGCCCGAAACCACAAAGCACTATGTGTCCGGACAGACGAGAGATGTCACGTTCCATGAGTCGTTTCCTCCGTACCTCTCCCAGGTCGACGAGGTACTCGATCGACGACGCCGCAGTGTAGAGAGCCGCCCCGATTCCCATTCCGATGACCATCATCGTCCAAATGCGACCGGCAGTCGAGAGCGGAAACTCCTGTTGAAACCCAACCGTGCTGACGGTGATGACAACCATGTAGAGGGCGTCGAAGAAGGCAACGCCCTCGATGACCGCGTAGCCGACCGTGCCAACGAGGACCGCTATCGAGAGCAGCCCGAGCCCGAAGAGGATCTGTCGTCTCGAGTCCACCAGACCCGATCGCTCAGCCCTGTTCGCCGCCGAGGAAGTCCTCGACGGTTACTTCCTCGAGGAACTCCCGGAACCGGGCCACTTCCTCCTCTTCGTCCTCGTCCTCGAAATGGACCGCCGCCTCTTCGAGCACGGCCGCGGACGCGAAGACCGGAGTGCCGGTGCGAACGGCCAGGGCAATGGCGTCGGAAGGCCGCGACGAGACCTTTGTCTCGGTACCGGACACGTCGAGAGCCAGGTCTGCGAAGAACACGGCATCGCGCATCTCGGTGATAACGACACTCACCGGCAGCGCCCCCACTGCATCGAGGATGGATCTCATGAGGTCGTGTGTCAGTGGACGCGGTGGTTTGACGCCTTCCATCGCGGTGGCGATGGCGGTGGCCTCGTTGGCTCCGATCCAGATCGGCAGATAGCGGGTGCCCCCCTCTTCGCGGAGAAGCACGATGGGCTGGTTGGATGGCAACTCCACCCTCACCCCCACCACCTCCATGCGGATCGGCCCTGCTTCTTCTGCCATGCTCCGAGGTTATCACCGGTGGAGCTCGACCCAAGGGCCGACCCTCAGACGTGCCCGAGTTCGCTGAGAAGCGCAGTGTGATTCGCGACGAGAGCCTCCATGTCGAGGACTGCCCAGATCGACCGCAGGTTTCGGTAGAAACCCTGCCAGTCGAGGCCATAGCCCACGAGGAACTCGTCTCCCACCTCGAAACCGCGATACTCGATTGGCACATCGGCAACCCGACGTCTCGACTTGTCGAGAAGGGCTGCAGTGGCGACAGACGCCGCTCCCTTGCCCATCACCATGCCGCGCAGGGTCGTCAGCGTGAGACCGGTGTCGATGATGTCCTCGACTATCACGACGTTGCGGTCGAAGAGCGGCGCCGTCGTGTCGAGTGTGATCCCGATGCGTCCGCCCTCGCCGAACCGGTTCAGGCCCAGGAAGTCGACTTCGGCATTGATCGGAACGGCACGAACCAGGTCGGCCGCGAAGGGAACCGATCCGTTGAGTATGACCACGAAGAGTGGGTTCCTGCCCTCGTAGTCGTGGGCGACGGCCTCACCGAGCTCGGCCACCCGCGACCGTATCTCGTGCTCGGGTAGAGCTTCGGTTGCGAGATCGGTTTCAGCCATCCAAGGCACCGAATACCAGTCCCAGCCAATAGGTGAGGGTGGACAGGACCGAGTCGGGTGCCGGGTCTGGGTGCCGGGTGATGTCGATCTCGGGCGTGGGCTCGGGCAGTTCTCCTTCCCCGGGCGGCCGTGGAGGATCGGCGGTCACACCTTGGGCGGCCGTGTGGAGGATGGTTTCCACGTTGGCCTCGACGAGCAGAGGGGAGCCCGACACCCGGGCTGCCACCGGCTCGTATGGAATTCCCAGGGTCAGGGTGCCATGAATGCCCAGATCGTTGAAGGCCCAGTCGTAGAGGGCGATGACGTCGGCGAAATGGGCCCGCTGACCGACAGACCGGAACACCACTGCATAGAGCCGGCGCCCGTCTCTCTCGGCCGCGCCGACATACGTGAGGCCGGCGTTCGGGGTCTCACCGGTCTTGACGCCGATGACGCCCTCGTAGGAGCTGAGGATTCGGTTTGTGTTGGTTGCTGTGCGCTGCGTCCCGTTGGGAGTGTCAGGGAACACCAGGACACGGGAACGGGCCAGCTCTGCGAACTCGGGCATCGACATCGCTTGTCGGCTCAGGATCAGCATGTCGCGGGCACTGGAGTAATGACCGCTGGCGTCGAGCCCGTTCGGGTTGGCGAAACGAGTGTTCTCCATACCCAATTCGACGGCGCGCTCGTTCATCATCTCGACGAAGCCGTCGATGGAGCCACCGATGTGCTCGGCTATGGCTGCGGCAGCATCATTGCCCGATCGGACGATTGCAGCTCTCACCAGGGCGCCCAGCGTCAGCGTCTCACCCGCCACCAGGTCCATCTCCTGGCCACCCTGCCCCGCGGCGACCTCGGACACGACGACCTCGTCGTTCACGCCGCCGTTCTCGAGAGCGAGCATGACGGTCATGATCTTGGTTATCGATGCCATCGGTCGGCGGGTGTCGGCATCCCATTCGGCGAGCACCATGTCTGTGGATTCGTCGTAGAGGATCCAGGAGGCTGCAGTCACCGAAGGCGGATCGGTGTTCAGCGGGAATCCGTCTTGATCGGGCACCGGAAACACGAACGGCGCCGCTCCAGCCGGTAACGCTATGAAGATGGTCAATGCGACTGCGAGAGCAATCGCTCTGCGAACCTTGGTCATGTTTTCAGGTGCTGTCTCAGTTCAGACGTCATCAGGGCCTTGTGCATGGCCTGGACGGAGTCGGCACTCGACTCCAGGACGTCCTTGGCGCGTGCCCGGGCCTCCGGGTTGGAAGCTTTGACGAGTGGGGCGACCAGCTGCTTCAGCAGATCGGACTCTCTCTCCGACGAGAGCTTGACGGTGCGGAGATGCCGCGCCTCCAAGCCCTGGTCCATCAGACGCTTCGCCTCCATGGCGATGATCCCGGCTTCGGGCGGGAAAACCACCGAGTCGTCGATGGGCCGGATCAAGCCTATGTCGACCAGGGCGCTTAGCTCACTTTCTTCGAGCTTCGATCTCTTCAGGAGCTCGGCCCTGTCGAGGGGCTCGCCGGTTCCGTCGAGTGTGTTCTGGCTGGCCCCACCGTCGCCGGTCACATCTTCCCCGCGCTCCCACAGCGTCAGCTTCGACTTGATGACTTTCAAGGGCAGGAAGTGATCTCGCTGCTGTTGGAGGATGAAACGAAGCCGGGAGACGTCATTGGAGTCGAACTGGCGGTATCCGGAGCCGGACCGATCGGGGTCGATCAGTCCTTGACTCTCCAGGAACCGAATCTTCGAGACGGATACGTCCGGGAAGTCGTCGCGGAGGAGATTGATCACCTCGCCGATGCTGAGCTGGCTTCCCTCAGGCATCACCGTGGGCGACTACGAAATGGAACCTACCCACGAGGACCTCGTCCCCGGCTTGGAGCTCCGAGCTGTCGACTCTCTCGTCGTTGACATAGGTGCCGTTTGTGGAGCCACTGTCTTCGACGGCGAGCGAGTCGCCTTTGGTCACGAAACGGCAATGGTGGCGGGACACCGTGACGTCATTGAGGAAGATGTCGTTCTCGGGATGGCGCCCAACGGTCGTGTTTCCCTCCCGAAGCAGAAAGGACATACCGGTTCGAGGACCCTTCTCCACGACCAACGCGAAGCCGCTGAGACCCTCGATGTGCGCTGCTTCCTCGGGACTGAGCGGATGGTCGGCCCGATCGGCTATCGGGACGTAGACGACCGTGGGGTCGGTCTCGACCTCAACTTCAGGTTCGGCCTTGTCGGCGCCTTCTGCGCCTCCTGACTGGCTCATGTCGGGAATGATAGGTGGGAAGGAGGCGAGTCCCGCAGAACTATTCGGTCAGATCGCGGTATGCGGCCGCATCGAGAAGGCCATCCTCGGAGATTCCCCCGCTCACCTCTATCTCGACCAACCACCCTTCGTCGTACGGGCTGGTGTTGACCAGTTCTGGCGTCTCGGCGACTGCCTCGTTGACCGCCCGGATGGTCCCGGCGAACGGTGCGTACACCTCACCCACCGATTTCGTGCTCTCGATCTCGACGACGAGATCGTCTTTGGCCACCTCACGACCTGTCTCCGGCAGCTCGACGTACACGACGTCCCCGAGCTGATCCTGGGCGTAGTCGGTCACTCCGATGCGAACGGCCGTATCGCCGACTTTCTTGATCCACTCGTGCTCGTCGGTGTAAAGAAGGTCTTCGGGTGTGTTCATCAACTCTCCTCGGGGCTGGCCGTCGACTCTAATTCCCGCACTCTTCTGAGGGCGTCACCTGTGTACTGGAAGGCCGTGACCCAGTAGAGGGCCAGACCGATCACTCCCGAGATCCATGCCAGCGGGGTGAGGATGGCGTCGAGGAACGGGATTGCCGCGATGTAGAACCACCCGAGCGAGGAGTAGACGAGGAACGTCGCCCACTTCCCGAGCCAACGAACCTCGAGCGTTTCGCCGGCTCGAACGAACACGAACAACGTGACCGACGCCACGTAGATCTCGCGGGCGATGAGAGCGATCCCGATCTGAGCGGGGACGATCTCCGCGATGAGCCCCGCTACCAACGCCGAGGCGATCATCAGCCTGTCGGCGACAGGGTCGAGCGACTTTCCCAGCTTGCTGACCTGGTTGAGCCTTCTCGCCAGGAAGCCATCGATCCAGTCGGTCGTGGCGATCAAGGCAAAGAGGATCGTTGCGGCCGTGACGTTGTCAGCGCCGA
>DASUUP010000376.1:0-5116 GCA_036373995.1 Acidimicrobiia bacterium | reverse complement strand
GACACGTGACGAGTGGTACCAGGGCTATGTGGGTCAGCAGCTGATCGGCTCACCTGACGATGTGAGCGAGAAGATCGAATGGATCGACGACCGTGCGAGTGGAATCGGCGGCATGATCTTCATGTCCCGGGAGTGGGCCGGAGTCGATGAAGCCCACAGGAGTTGGCGGCTGTTCGCCGAAAAGGTGATGCCTCGCTTCTAGCTCATCCTCACGACGGGCCCCGAGCGATCAGTCCCACAGGGGACGACCAGCCCACGTTATGACGTCAACTTGACACAAGCTGGCTAACTTGACATAACGTGGATTATGGGCGCACACCAATGCACTGTGGGTCCGGCTATCGGGGTCCGTGGGCCGACTCGGCGCTTCTGCGGTTCGAACCCGATGTCCGTTTCCGGGACCTTCGGCCCTAGAGGAGGCGGATGTCGGTGAGTAGAGAGGTTGGAAGGATCCGATCCGGGATGAGTGATCGGCCTTAGCGAGGCCCTATCAAGGAGGCATTAGACGATGAGACGGATGAAGGGCCCGTCGGTGGCGTTTCTGCTCGCCGTGCTGGTTGCTGCTTGCAGCAGCGACGGCGCTTCGACGGAGATCAATGCGGAGATGACGGATTTTCAGTTCTCCCCCACCTCGTGGACCGTCCCAGCAGGCGAGGAGATCACGATCGAGCTCACCAACAATGGCAGCGTAGAACATGAGTTCGTGATCCTTCAGCCAGGTGTGACCATCTCCGGCGAGGATGAGCTTCCCGCGACAGAAGAGGAACTTCTGGCTGAGTTTGTCTACTGGGAGGATGAAGTGGAAGCCGGCGAGACCAAGACGGTGACATTCACTGCTCCCCCGGCAGGTGAGTACCAGGTCATTTGCGCAATCGAGGGCCACTTCACGGCTGGCATGGAGGGGACACTCACCTCCGAGTCGGCGTAGACTTGCGACCACTCTCCGGACGACGTGGAGGGTGCAATTTCTGTCTACACATGGCTGATGTGGTGTCCGACTACATATCACATCGTTTGCCCTGAGACCGGGCGGCTAACATTCGACGTCACCCGTGCACTACTTTTGGATGTTCCTCGTGTGGATGGTCTACAGCATCCTCGCCATCGGCGTCCTGGAGGCGTACAGCGAACCGCAGAGTGGAAACAAACGCGTGGATTATGGGCACTTCACCAAAGGTCGCCATCAGCTCTTCTGAGGCTCGAGCTGGTCAGGGGTGATCTCGCCTTCGGCATGTTTCCAGCAGACGGTTATCTGACGCCCACCGTCTTTGTCTTCCATCACCCATCGGGTGGTGGTGCCGTGTCCGGAACACCCGATGATCTCGCACATCGAGGCTTCGTCCCCTTCTCTGTGGTCACTCACTTGGTCCTCCTTCTCTCCGAGATCCATTCAGGTAGGTGAACCTACAGATTCAGCAGACGTGGTGAGGCACTTGCGGTATCAGCCCATTCAGTTCTCCTCTGCCCTAGATTCCCCTCAAGTGTTGGACGAGAACCCATTCGCCCTGGAATCGGCAGCGGCACCGTCGGTCTCCCGAAAACAGGTGAACGGGACGATCATCTATGCCGAGGTTCGCGGCTCAGGGCCGGGTCTCCTGCTGATAGGGGCCGCCGATGAGGATGCCGAGTTCTATCGTCCCGTCGCCGAGCGCATACCTCAGCACACGGTGATCACTTACGACCGGCGCGGGACGTTTCGAAGTGGTCGGGAGCTATGGCCAGGCAGTTCTTCCATTCACGCCGACGACGCTGCCTCCTTGGTCAGGAGCCTTGGTTTTGCGCAGATCGATGTGTTCGGCGGCAGTGCCGGCGGGATCGTGGCTACTCAGCTCGCGCTGCGTCATCCCGGGCTCGTTCGTCGCGCGTTGATCTTCGAACCTGGTTACTTCCACGTATTGGAAGGTGGCGACGACCTGCTGACGGCGGTGCGCCAGAGCGTTCAGGCCCATCTGGCGAGCAATCCCGGGGATTGGCCGGGGGCGGCGGCCACACTCGGGCGGACCGCAGCAGAGTTGTCCGACGGGGGACGGGGCAACTTTCTGGCGCCTCCGGCAGGGAGTGAGTGGTATGGCGCCCGCGCGGATCGCAACGCCGAGAGCCTCATAAGGGGTGATCTTCCATTGACGGCGGAAGCCGTCGACCTGGAGGCGCTGGCGAGCTGTGATGTCGATATCGGATTCTCACACGGCGACTCCTCTCTTCCCCTCTTCGTGGATATCACGGAGAGGCTGGGGGGCGTGCGCGGAGACATACCCGACGTCGTCCGAGGCGTGGGCCACGGCGTGTACTACTCCCCCGAGGCGATTGCCTCCTACATTTCCGACAAGCTTGGATGAGGCTCCTCTGCGCCGTTCCAGCCAGTCAGTGATTCTCGTCCCGGACGCTCGCTACGATCGTCGAAGACCCATGCACTACTTCTGGATGTTCCTCGTCTGGATGGTCTACAGCATCCTCGCCATCGGCGTGCTGGAGGCGTACAGCGAGCGCGATGCCAGGTTGGTCCGTGGCGCCGGCACTGCCATGGTCGTCGGCGGGATCCTGGCGGTGATCCTCAGTGTCGTGATTCTGTGGTTTGGGCCGGTCGGTCCCTGGTGATCAGCGGAGAAACCAGGTCGCTCTCAGCCAGGAGTTCTCGATCGCATCCCGCTGACGTCTCAGCGAGAGGTGTTCGCACGCAGTGGAGCACCAGCTCGGCCGGGTTCCGTCGTCACCGACCATGAACCGGTTGCCGCACTCCAGACACTGTCTCCAGGCCGGCTTGCTCTCCTCGGGCTCGTTGAGCAGACCCATATCTACTGAACCAGACTCTAGATCAGCGAGATCAGGGAGTCATCAGCGAGGCACGGAATACTTGACATCGTGTCTGACGTTTCCTTATCTGACGCCAACAGATTTGAGAGGTTTTTCCCGTGGCAACAGTCGCCCTGACCAAAGAGACGTTCGACCAGACGATTCGTGACAACGACACCGTGCTCGTGGACTTCTGGGCCGAGTGGTGCGGTCCCTGCCGCTCCTTCGCCCCCACCTACGAGACGGCGTCGGAACAGCACGAAGACATCGTGTTCGCCAAAGTCGACACCGAAGACCAGCAGGAGCTTGCAATGGCCTTCGGTATCCGGTCCATCCCGACGCTGATGGTCTTCCGCGATCAGATAGTCCTCTACTCCCAACCCGGTGCCCTACCCGGAAACATGCTCGAGGACCTGATCGGTCAGGTCAAGGCCATCGACATGGACGACGTGCGGGCACAGATTGCCGAACAGAACGGCTCGGAGGACGCCGAAGTCTCTGAGGAAGCCGTCTAGTCAGGTTTCCTGTAGATCGACATGTGAGATTTCGACTGCTCCGTGAAGGGACGCAAGTCGTACCAACCGAAACGATCCTCCAACTCCAACCCTGCCAAACGCCCCATCAAATCGAGCTCTGAAGGCCAGGCGAACCGGATCTCGACGGGGAGCACGACGGTCTGCCCTTCGCCGTTGCGTCTGACGACATGGGTCGACAGCCTCTGGTCGACAGGGTCGTAGATCGTCATCTCGTACATGTGCTCGTCCACCGACTTGATGCTGGAGACGCCCATCCGTGTGTTGTATCGATCGAACCGCTTCACGTCGGGAACGAAGCAATCGATGATGAATCGTCCCCCGGGCTCCAAATGGTTGGCGACATTCTGGAAGCACTCGACCTGACGGTCCTGGGTGAGCAGTCCGAAGATGGTGTTGAAGACCAGGTAGATGAGCGGGTATTGGTCATCGACGTCCACGTCACCGAAGTCACCCATCACGACCGGTATCGCCTCTCCCCCGGGCTTGGCCCGCATCCTGGCGACCATCTCCTCGGAGGCATCGATGCCGACGACCTCGATGCCTCTCTGACGCAGCGGCAACGCTATCCGACCGGTGCCGACTGCCAGCTCCAGGGCGCGCGGCGGATCGCCGGCGTGACGGGCGAGGAGATCGACCATCGAGTCGTCGACCTCGGAGTAGATCTCGTCGTAGTAAGGACTCCAGGTCTCGCCGTATGTGGTGGCGTCGTAGCCTTCCATCCGGTGAGTCTTCCACGTCGGACCGCTCGACCCCGGCGAATTCCTAGGCTGAAGCCATGACAGCCGCACCAGAAGTGATCTCGGACCTGCAGTCGAAAGGCCTCCAATACGAGGAGATGGAGTGTGATCCCGATCTGGCGGACACTGCAGCGTTCTGCGAGGCATATGACATCCCACTCGAGAATTCCGCCAATGCCATTCTCGTTGCGTCGCGCAAGCCCGAGGGGCACCATGCGGTCTGTGTGGCCCTCGCCCACACTCAACTCGACGTCAACGGGACCGTGCGCAAGAAACTCGGTGTGCGGAAGGTGAGTTTCGCGCCAGCCGAACTCACTCGTGAGCTCACCGGTCAGGAGATCGGTGGGGTGACGATCTTCGGCCTTCCAGACGAGATGCCGGTCTGGCTCGACAGCCGGGTGATGGAATGTGACTGGGTGATCGTCGGAGCGGGGTCACGATCGGCCAAGATCAGACTCGACCCAACCCAGCTCGCGCATCTGCCGGGGTATGAGGTCGTTGAAGGATTGGCCAAGGAGCAATGACCCGGAACCGCATCCGGGACTGCTGACGTCCCAGGAGCATGAGCATGAGGCTCTTGGCGATTGTCTTGACGGTTGTCGCAATTGCTTGCGGGGGCGGCGGCGCGCGGGGTGGGCAACCGGCGTCCACCTCTCCCCCATCGTCGACCACGTTCGTCGTGGACACCACGACGTCTACCACAATGCATGCCGACACCATCACGAGCGGCGACCTCGGTGTCATCGTCGCACCGGACGGGGACGGGTCGCTCCCGCACGACTTGACGGTCGGATGTTGGGCCGGCCCGGTGTTCGAGTTTGGGGACCTCTTGGAAATCGAACCGCTGGCAGCGGCCGATCGAGACGCCGTCGTCGAGGCCATCGAGCCGTTCCTCGCCGGTGAAGAGGGTTCCTTCTGGCCGCAGACGGACTGGCTGATCCTCTCCGAGACGGGCTCTGAGATCCTGCTCGTCCACCAGGGCGCCGACGGTATGTCGTTCATGTCGGTCAGCCGAACCGACGACGTATGGCAATGGTCTGGATCCTCGAGCGG
>DASUUP010000375.1:0-3060 GCA_036373995.1 Acidimicrobiia bacterium | reverse complement strand
CCGGCTGTCATCGCCAAGAACGCGGCCACGATCGACCAGATGTCAGGAGGCCGGTTCGACTTGGGAGTGGGCACAGGTTGGATGGAGCTGGAGCACGAGGCTCTCGGCATTCCCTTTCCCGACTGGCCCGAGCGATGGGAGCGCTTCGAAGAGGCGCTCGACTACTTGGACGCTGCCTTCGGTACGGGACACGGCTCCTACGACGGTGAGCACTACAGCCTCGACGCCGAGGTGAAGCCAAAACCGTCCGGGCTACGCACGATCATCGGCGGCAGCGGCAAGAAACGCACACCCACGCTCGCCGGTACCAGAGCGGACGAGTACAACTTCTTCATCTGCCCCGCCGACGAGGCTCGGGCCAAGGTCGAGGTGATGCGCCAGGCCGCCGGGGATCGCCAGGTGGAGGCGACGGTGATGGGGCCGGCCCTGGTCGGAGCCACGGATGCCGCGTACCGGGACCGTCTCGCGGAGGCTGCAGCCAGTCGAGACATGTCACCCGACGATCTCGAGAAGCGTTTCGCGGGAGCAGGTATTCCCGTCGGCACTCCGGACGGTGTCGCAGAGACCATCGCCGGGCTGGAGGATGCCGGAGTCGAGCGCTACTACGTGCAGTGGCTCGACCTGGACGACCAGGACGCCATGAAAGACACTGTCAACATCGTTCGCGGTGGCTGAGCTACCCAAGGCAAGCCGGCGACTCCTCGAGTCGATCGACTTCGAAGTGGATGTGCACCACTTCCCGGAAGGCACCAAAACCGCCGAGGACGCCGCCCGTGCCATCGGCTGCCCCGTAGCCGCGATCGTGAAGTCGCTCGTGTTCGTCGTGGACGACCAACCGGTCGTTGCCCTGGTTCCAGGCGACCTGCGTTTGGACACAGACTCCCTCGCCCAAGCAGCAGATGGGGAAAAAGCACGACGCGCCTCACTGGAGGAGGTCAAGGGGGCGACCGGATTCGCCGCGGGTGGCACTCCCCCGTTTGGGCACACCACCGATTTGAGGGTGTTCGCCGACCCATCTCTGAAACGGAACGACCCGGTCTGGTGCGCCGCCGGAACCCCGACCACCGTATTCCCAATCTCCATCGCCGACCTCGATCGGTTGGCAAGACCGGTGTGGGTCGAAGTGACGTGACACTCGCAAACCATTTTGTGCGGGTCAATGGCCACTCTGTGGCCGCGAATCCGCACGGAACGGGAAGATTTTCCCTACGCGCGTAGTGGAAATACCATTGGGGTGTGACCGACACCACCCCCCTCCTCCAAATCGAGAACCTGCACGCCTCTGCAGGCGACCACGAGATCCTGAAGGGCGTCGACCTGACTGTGAATCGTGGGGAGATCCACGCCCTCATGGGCCCAAACGGTTCGGGCAAGTCCACCCTGGCCAATGTCTTGATGGGTAGCCCGACCTTCACCGTCACCGAAGGCCGCATCTTCTACAAGGGCGAGGACATCACCGAGGCCCAACCCACCCACAGAGGAGCGGCGGGGATGTTCTTGGCCTTTCAGCACCCCGAAGCCATACCGGGCGTCTCCGTGATCCAGTTCCTCCGCCAGGCCCTGTCCAACCGCACCGGCACCGAGCTGACGGTTCTCGAGCTCAGACTCAAGGTCATGGACGCGATGAAAGAGCTGGGTATGGAGAGCTCTTTCGCCGATCGGTACCTGAATGAAGGGTTTTCCGGTGGTGAGCGAAAGCGCAACGAAGTCCTGCAGATGGCAGTGCTCGAGCCCGAGCTGGCCATCATGGACGAGACCGACTCGGGTCTCGACATCGACGCTCTTCGCACGGTGGCGGAGGGAGTCAACAAGCTGACCACTCCAGAACGTGGTTTTCTGATCATCACCCATTACCAGCGTCTCCTCGACTACGTCACACCCGACGTGGTCCACATCTTCATCGACGGGAAGATCCACGAGTCCGGCGGCCCCGAGTTGGCTGAGAAGCTCGAGGAAGAGGGATACGAATCTTTCCAGACGGTGTTGACTCAGTAACGCTCGTGACCGATCTCTCACACCTGAAAGCCGATTTCCCTGTTCTCGACTCGGGAGTTCACTTCCTCGACTCGGGGGCTTCCTCGCAGAAGCCGATCCCGGTCCTGGAGGCAATGGATCGGTTCGCCCGCACCTCGTACGCCAATGTCCACCGTGGCGCATACAAGCTTTCGGTTGCGTCCACCGAGGCATACGAAGCCGCAAGGAATCGTGTCGCCACGTTCATCAACGCCTCGACCTCTGACGAAGTCGCCTTCACCCGAGGGGCCACCACGGCTCTGAACACCGTCGCCTTCGGCTGGGGTCTCGAGAACCTGTCCGAGGGCGACCGGATACTCGCCACCGAGATGGAGCACCACGCCAACCTGGTTCCCTGGCAGATGGTGGCGAAACGGACCGGCGCCGCGCTCGACCACGTCGCCATCACCGACGACTACAGGTTCGATATGGCTGACTACGAATCGAAGATCGGCCCCGACGTCAAGGTCGTCGCGGTCACGGGCATGTCGAACGTCCTCGGCACCATGCCCGACATTCCGGCAATCGCCAAGATCGCTCACGAACACGGTGCCCGGGTCGTCGTGGATGCCGCCCAACTCGTGCCACATTCCGGTGTCGATGTCCAGACCCTCGGGGCCGATTTCGTCGCCTTCTCGTCCCACAAGATGCTGGGCCCGACCGGGATCGGCGTGCTCTGGGGACGCATGGATGCTCTCGAAGACACCGAGCCATTCGAGGGCGGCGGCGAGATGATCTCAGACGTGACTCTCCACGACGCCACCTGGGCCACGATCCCACACCGTTTCGAAGCGGGCACGCCCCCGATCATCGAGGCGGTCGGGCTGCACGCCGCAATCGACTATCTCGACTCCATCGGCATGGATCGAGTCTTCAAACACGACCAGGAACTGACTGCCATCGCACTGGAGCGACTCGGCGACGTCCCCGGTCTCGCCATCCAGGGTCCGAAGGATCTCGAGAATCGGGGCGGAGTGGTCTCCATGACGATGGAAGGTGTTCACGCCCACGATCTCGCCACCATCCTCGACGAACAGGACGTGGCGG
>DASUUP010000374.1:0-5761 GCA_036373995.1 Acidimicrobiia bacterium | reverse complement strand
TGGCGAACGGGTCGAGAACGAAGCCATCGTCGGTCTCATGGAGTCCGCCGGCACGCCCCTGCAGGGCAAGGATGTCGACATGCACGTTCATATGAGGACGCTCGCCGCCGACTATTGGTGATTCGGATCCCTCGAGAAAGGCGCGCGCCAGGTCACCTAGCGCATCGGCACGACGTTGACTCGTCGTCCTCCCGTCGCTCTCCTGGGGTGGAGGCATGAGGGCGTCGACGGCGCTCAACAAGCCTTCACCCTCCAGGCTGGGTAGGAGGAACTTGCCCTCCACCATCCCGTTGTGGCGCCTTCGGGCGTCGAAATGTCTGCGCTCGGCCTGCTTTTCGAGGTCGAGAGCGACTCCGGGCAGATCGACATCGTTTCGCCAATAGTCGAGGACTCTCCTGGTCTCATCGAAGCCGTCGCCAACCAACTCCAGGAGCACGTTCTCGGCTTCCGGGTACTCGTCGGGCGTCTTCTCGGCAGCGCGGAACATGAGCTCGGCTTCGTCGCCGGAGATCTGGCGGAACTTCCACGCCGAGAAGGTGGCGGCGTGCTTCAGAGCCGACCTTGCGTTCTTCACATATCTGTTTTGGCCCGGCCACCGGCCATCCGGAGCCGGTCAGTCAGATAGGCCACCGTCGACGGATAGCCCATCAAATCGTGGTCGCCCGCGGACTCGGCAGCGGCGAGGGTCTCGGTCCACTCGACATCGAGGTGGTGGCGCGCCGCCTCGAGCAGCATCAGGTGCTCATCGCGCTCGTCCGCCGAGGCGGAAACCGGATCATCTAGACGGGGGATGATGATCGGCGGCTTCTCGAAGAGCTTCCTTCCCCTTCCCATCTTCACAACGTACAACCCGCCACCGACAGATTTCGCGAAGGAGGCCGGGGAGCCTTGGAAAATTCTCCACGACCGACTCGTGACACGGTCAACCACCACGAGAACCCTGATCTCGCCCTTGGACATCCCTGGATCATCACCCGATTCGGGGCCTCTCGCCTATTGACACCTAACTGCTGTCAACCCTCTTCGAACGTCTCTTCTCGTACCTGTCCTTGTGGTTGCGATGGGCTTCGCTGAGCAGAGCCTTCACCTTGTCCTCTGTGGCCGGACCCGGGTTGAGCACACTGACCCACGACTGCTCTCCGTACACGGGATGGGGGATGACCTCGTCCAGAACGGTGAAATCGATGTTCGACTGGTCCCGCGGCACCTCACGCTCGAATGTCTCGCGGCTCACCCATGCATTGACCCTGAACACGCCATCGCGTGAGAGGTTCGAGGCCTCGTCGAAACCGGGGTAGTCGTTGACGACGATCGTCGCGTACGGGAGGCGCTTCTCGGGCTCGGTGACTCCGTCGGGGTCGTAGAAGAAGAAGGTGTCGCCCCATGCGACGTCGGGTGCGCCGTCCTCCTCGGACGCGACCACCGCCACGGTGCCCTCGAGCTCTGTCTCGACGAAATCGACTACTTCATCGCTGGTCATTCGACCGACGTTAGGCACACGTAGCGTCGGGTCAGCTACGTCTTCCGATCGGCCAGTGCAGATCGCAACTCGGCGATGTGCCCTGCCGTCGTTCCACAACACCCGCCGATCAGAGAGACGCCGAGGTCGATCCACTTGTTTGCGAGGCCCGCATACGCTGCGGGAGAGGTGTCATCGGTGAAGACCCAGTTCGGCGGTTCGAACCATCCGGTCTCGGCGTATGCCATGAGGGGCCCGTCCCAATGCTGCGACAGGACTTCCAGAGCCGGCCCCGTCGCCTCGACATGGGAATGCATTATCCCGGCGACATCGCCTCCGAGTGAGGCCCCGCGCTCCATCAACTCGGCGAGCGAATACTGCGGATGCCCTTCCTGTCTCACGCTCTCATAAGGAACCGCCCGCCCTGCTTCGTCCAAAGAGGCGCTCCAGCCGACGAGGACGGGCAGGCCGGTGGCCCGTGCACTCTCGAGGACCAGTGATGCATTGGGTATGTCGACCATCATCTCGGCGACAATGACATCGACGCCCTCTTCGCTCAGCAGAGACGCCTGCTCCCTGTAGCTGGCGGCAACCTGTTCGCCGATCGGCCGCGTCGGTGGTTCGTTCAACGGTCGCGTCGAGGACATCGAGCCGGCGATGAGGATCTCCCTCCCGCTCTCCTCGACGGCTTCGCGGGCCAACCTCACAGCAGCCCGGTTGATCTTCTCGGTCTCGTCACCCAGACCGGCGGCCTCGAGGACATGCCGCGCCGTCGAGAACGTGTTGGTCGTGATGATGTCCGCGCCCGCGTCGATGTAGTCGAGATGAATCTGCCGCAACAGGTCCGGATGTGATCTTGTGGCCACGGCACACCAGGCGACGGAGTCCATCGGAGCGCCCCGTCTCTGCAGCTCGGTGCCGATCGCACCGTCGAGGATCAGGATCTCTCCCCGGTCGAGCCGTTGCAGAAGCCCAGAGGTGCTCACATCGACATGATCGCAGGTGGGCCGGGGCTTGGCCCACCGCCATCACACCGGCTCGGCCAACCTGCTCCTTTGCTGCCGACCGGCGAGATCATCGACCACATAGCCGGAGTCTCTGCCGATGGTGAGCAGCGTGTCCGATAGCACCGAGTAGAGGAACTTGAGCCCCACGAAGTAGAGGCCGGGCACGGCGTCGACGACCCCGCGGTCGTGTACGACATGACCGTTGTCGTCGAAGACCGGGAGGTCGATCCACGAGAAGCCGGGATGGAATCCGGTGCACCACACGACGTTGGCCACGTCGAGAACTGTTCCGTCCTCGAGCTGCGGGTATCCATCGACGACGCCGGCGGTTCGACCGACTCTCTTCACACCGGCGGCAACGAGGTCCTTCGGCTTCACTCGAAGCAGTGGCCCACCCTTCTCCAACATCTTCGACATGACCTTCCTGCCCATGGGGGTGCTCTTGGTCAGAACCCGGTTGAGAACGACAGGGCCGACGAACGGCATGAGGATCCTCCCGGAGAGCTTCTCCGGACGGAACGGTTGGACGGCGCTGGGCTCGCCCGACAGCCAGACACGGCGGTCCTCGACCAATTCCTTGGCGATCTCAGCACCTGAGTTTCCGACGCCAACCACCAGCACATCGCCGTCCCTGAGTTGGTCTGGGTTCTCGTAGTCGCCGACGTGAACTTGGACGACCGAGGAGTCGAGCTGGCTGGAGAAGGCGGGCTTCTTGGGCTCCTGGTAAGAGGCCATGGCAACCACCACATTCTCAGCCTCGAACGTGACGTCGCCGGCCGACGCCAGGAAGCGTTCGCCGTCCCCGGTGAGGTGATCCACCCTCACCCCGTGACGGATCGGGAGCTCGAAATGCCTTGCGTAAGACTCGAGATAGTCGGCGAGCTCGTCCTTGGTCGGGAAACCCCAGTCCTTGCCGGGGATGGTCAGGCCAGGGAGACTGTTGAATCGGTTCGGGGTGAACAACCGGAGAGAATCCCAGCGGTGCCGCCATGAGTCACCTGTCCTCTGGTTGGCATCGACGATCTGAAACGGCACACCCGCTCGTGACAGGTGATAACCCACGGCGAGACCGGCCTGACCACCACCGATCACCAGGGTGTTGATTCTCTCTCGTGGTCCGTTGCTCATGACTTCGACGATAAGGGCCGAACCAACGGCTGTGAATGCGGAAAACTCCCCATAGCCGGCGTCGCTACGTCGGAACCAGCCCGTTCTCGGCTGCAAACAGCGTGGCGGCGGCACGCGAGGACACCCCCATCTTCCGGTAGCTGTTCTGGATGTGACGGTCGACGGTCTTGGGTGAGATGTCGAGCTCGCGGGCGATCTGCTTGGTCTTCAGGCCGCGCGCCAGGAGGCCCACCACCTCCACCTCTCGCTCGGTCAGCCCGGCCGGGCCCTCGATCGTCGGAGGAACCTGTCCCGCCGCCTTGGCCACGGCCGTGATCATCGCCGGATCGAAGGCGCCCTGCTCTGCCTTGCTCACCAGCACTTCAGTCGCCTCTTCGGGGGTCAGCGCATGGCGATACGGGCGGGGTTCTGTCTTCGACCGGAACGCATCGGCTGCTGCCAGCAGCCTGGCGGCCGGTGACAATGACGACACGTCCAGACCACGGTGATAGCCCGACCCGTCAGGGCGTTCGTGGTGAGCCATCGCGACCGAGGCGACTTCGGACAGAAACGGGGAGTGGGCCAGCACCCGCTCCGTGTGGTACGGGTGCAGTCTCGCCTGCTCTCGCTCATCGGCGGTCAGTGGACCCGGCTTGTCCCAGATTCGTGACGAGACTGCCGTTCGCCCCACGTCGTGAATGAACCCGGCACGTCGGATCGTCGCCACTTCCGACGGCTCGAACCCGTGAATCTCAGCTGCAGTCGCGGCCAGCCGGGAAACACCGGAGGAGTGACCGGTGAGGTAAGGCGAGACCAGGTCGGCGAAGGCGCCAATGGCGCTGAGGGCACGATCGATCTCTGGTCCATCGAGCGTCAACCATGGCCGGGGCTCTGAGGCGAGGACCTGGTTCCAAGCGCTGCCCGGAACCGCCGCCGCTCCCAGCACGTCGGACGCGTTGTCCAAGAAGACACGCACTATCGATGGGTCGAAGGCCTTGCCTGCTCTCGACCGGATGATCTCCTTGACGTATTCGTCGTCTCCGATGAGACGCTGGTAGCCGGCATCCCGGCCCACCTGGATGATGCGCAGAGGCAGCGGGATCTCTTCACCGCTCGCCCGGCCGAGGATGCTTCTCCCGTCCCAACGCTCGGTGAGCAGCGGGAACATGCCGTGGATCGACTCGGGCACCCCGAGACGCTCGGCGAGCATCCCGGCCACTTCACATAGGGCGACGAGGTGGCCATCCACGAAGCGCGCCGCGGTGGGCAACCCGGTGACCACCTGCCAAGTCCGACGGGGCCAGGAGGCCCCGGGCGACGGCAGGGCCCGAGCCACCCCACCCAGGCTCTCGAGACGCGAACCGAACTGGCGGTGGGTGTGGTGCTCGGTCATGCTGCCGCCGAAGATCTCCGACCGCTCCACCTCGTCGACCGTGCAGCCGACGTACATGAGCAAACACGCGTAATAAGTGCGTCTCAGGGTCTCCTGATCGACGTCGAGCGCCTCGCAGAGCCGCATCGTGGTCAAGGTGGCTTGGAGACCATGCTCGAATGGAAATCCCATGCCCATGTCGGTCGCCAGGCACAGCGACCCGATCACATCGGCGGCCCGCACCTGGTCAGTCATCTTCTGCGAGTCGGTCACCTGGGAAACGGTAGTGGCGGCCTCTTGGCGGCCTCGGGTGTGACCCGTCTCTGCAAGGGTGACGGAATCAGCCAGCGACTCATCCCGATGATCACCACACAGGACCTCAATCGGGCGTTGTCGTCGAATTGGCCCCACGACGAGATCCAGTCGGTCACAGCAACCCGAATCGGTGAGGATTTCGGTTTCGGTGGAGACGTATACCGCCTCGATGTCGAGACCGCTGACGGCCCGCAGACGCTCATCGCCAAACAGGAGACGCGCAAGCAAGTGGAGCGGGTGGTCGACGCCTATGAGCACATGGGAGACGTCCTGAAGGGTCGCGTGCCGGAGCTATACGGGTGGGGAGAGGAGATCACGCTCTTCGAGCTGATAGCTCCAGTCACACAGGGCGACGGTCTCGACATCAAGGACTGGCAGGTCGAGCCGCTCCTGCAGCTTCTCGCCGACCTCCACGCCAACACGTGGTCGTCGCAAGCCATGCCGTGGGCCCCGGAGCAATGGGACGACGACCGCTGGCAGGCGCGACTCGACGTGGCCGGC
>DASUUP010000373.1:0-72127 GCA_036373995.1 Acidimicrobiia bacterium | reverse complement strand
GTGGGCACATCGTCGACGAACCACTGGGTCTGCTGCTGCATCGGAGACCGATGGTACCGGCCGACCGCGACGAATCACATACGTGTTATCAAGTTCCCTTGAAAGCTCGCACCGTCTCGGGAACCTCGACCCGCACCATCTCGTCGGGGGAAGGAGCCCGGGTCGATTCGTCATCCATCAGTACGGTGCGCCGGTTGAGCGGAAGCGAATAGCAGAACCGGGCGCCTGTCGGGAAGCGGCGCTCGTACCAGACGTCGCCGCCCATGGCTCGGGCCAGGCGGCGCGCGATCGGCAAGCCGAGGCCCATTCCGCTGGAGTCGCGGGCATCACCCTTGGAGAGTTGCTCGAAGTCCTCGAACACTTTCTGCGTCTCCGGGTCGGGGACGCCGGGCCCGTTGTCGGAGACGATGATCAGGTATTGATCTCCCAGCACGAACCCCTCGACGAGGATTTGGTCTCCCCCGTATTTCCGCGCGTTCTCCATGACGTTGCGGAGCACCTGTTGAACCCGGCGGCGGTCGGCGAAGACCCGGACCCCGTCGGGAAGGGAGACGAGGGACGACTTGCGCCCTCCGTTGGGGAACACCATCTGCGCCACGTCCTCGATGAGATCGCCCAGGTCGAACAGCTCGGGGTCGAGCCGAAGACGGTTCGCCTCGAGCCGCGGAATGACCAGGACGTCCTCGACCAGGTCGCCGAGATAGGTGGCCTGACGGTTGATGATCGAGAGGAACTCTTCGATCTCCTCGGCCGGGAGATCCGACCACGACCCGAGAAGCGTGTCGGAGAACCCCGCAATCGACGTCAGCGGGGTCCTCAACTCGTGGCTGACCAGGGCGACGAAGTCGTTCTTGATGGTATGAGCTTCCTCCGAGAGTCGGAGCACCTCGCGCTCGCGTTCCCGACCGGCAGCAGTGATCCGCCACGCCCATATGACAGTGGCCAGACCAACGAGGGCCGGCAGGAACATCAACAACTGGTCGAGGCGCGGCAGGTCAGGCATGTCCAGGTATGAAGTATCGGCTCATTTGGTATGCGGTATTAGGCATTAAGTATGCGGGCTGCGGTCTTCACAGCTCGTACTTCATATTTGCACTTCGCGTCAAGTGGTGGCTGATACCTTCAAGCCGTGTCGGCGTCTTCCATTCCCATGAGTTGGCGCAGCGTCGTGGTGAGGACGCCCTGACGGAGGTCGAACTTGTCGAGGTAGGCATCGACACCAACCGCCCAGGCGGCATCTTTCTCCTCCTGGGTGGCCACCCCGGAAACCATGACGATGGGGATACGCACGTCGGCGGCCCTCATGGAACGCACCAGCTCGACGCCATTGGAGCGAGGCATGGAGTAGTCGACGACCATGGCGCTGAAGTTGTCCCGGGCCATGGCGAGCATCGCCTCCCTTGCGCTGCTTGCCACCTCGACTTCGAAGCCGGCTCCGGACAAGGTCGCCGAGAGGAGCTGGCGCACACCGGCCGAGTCGTCGACCACCAGCACCCGGGGCTTGGTGCTCACGAGGTGGGGACGGTGTCGGGCCAGGACACCGAGGAAATCGGGGTCGAGCACGACCAGCACCTGACCACCTCCTAGTAGAGCCGCTCCCTTCGTTCCCCCACTACCTTCGATGATCGGGCCCAGGTTCTTCACCGCGACACGGCGTCGGTCGATGATCTCGCTCACCGTAACGGCCACCAACCCTGATCGGGTGTTGATCACGAGGATCTCCGAGGTGTCGGCAGGCTCGTCTCCCCCCACCGCCTCCGAGAGTGACAGGCAGGGGATGGCCGCGGACTCGAAGCGCACCTCCCGCCCGTTGCTCTCCGTGGTGAACTCGGCGTTGGCCAGAGGCATCGAGGCCTCGACCGATGCCTCTGGGATGCCCCAGAACTGGTCGCCTTCGGCCACGACCACCACGTTCTGGAGGACCATGGACAACGGCAGCGTCATCGTCACTCTCGTCCCCTTCCCGGGCTCGGAGTCGATGTTCACGGCGCCGTGCACTTGAGTCGCCGCTTCCGCTGCCTCGGTGAGACCATCGCCCGCGCCGGAGAACTCGGTCGACTCGGTGAGGGTGCTGAAGCCTGGGTGGAATAGGACAGGTGCCAGGTCGCCGGGGCTGTAAGTGAGACCCATTTCACGCGCCTTCTCGGCGACATGACCCCAGTCCACGCCTGCGCCATCGTCGGAGACGGTGACTTCCACCCCGTCGTCGACGACCCTGGCCGAGACCCTGATCACTCCGGTGCCGGGCTTGCCGGCGGCGAGCCGCTCGTCTGGCGGCTCGATGCCGTGGTCCACTGCGTTGACGAGGAGGTGTCGAAGTGGCTCCCGCAGCAAGTCGACGATCTGGCGATCCAGCTGCACGTCATGGCCTGTGAGCTCGAGACGAACGTCCTTGCTCGAACGGCGACCGAGGTAGCGGACGAATTGTGGGAACGTCGAGACTGCATCGAAGAAGGACACATTGGCGAGGGAGACCGCCTGCGCCTGGATGTCGGCGATGGAGTCACTCAATCTCTCCAACTGCGTCCTCCACGAGCGACGGAAAACCTCGGGATCGGCCCCCTCGATCGAAACGAGTGAGAGATCGGCGATGGCCTCGGCGTCGAGGGACACCTCGACGATGCGGTTGATCAGCCTGTAGAGGTCTGCCGTGTCCACCCGGGTCGCCCCGCCGAGCAGCGACTCAGAGACCGATGTGAGGAGACCACCCAGGCTGCCGACATCGGGCGGACGCAACGAGACGAGCTCCGGGGCCGGTATCCCCGTACCGGTGCCGGCGTCCTCGATGAGGCGGCGCAACTCCGGATCTTCGGGGTCGTCGAGGGCACCGGTCAGCCGGCCAGCGATGGCCTCCATCGCCACCACCTTCTCCGGATCGACGGAGGTCCCATCGGCAACCTCCCGCCAGAGCTCCTCGAGCCTTCGAGCGCCGTCGCGGATCAGATCGTGGCCGAGTAGGGCGGCTGAGCCTTTGATGGTGTGAGCGTCACGAAGGATGTCCTTGACGGCGTCGCTGGCCAGCTCGCCCTGGCTGAGGGAGCGCGCACCATCGACCAGACGATTCGTGCGTTCGTCCAGCTCCTCCCGGAAGATCCGGGTGAGTTCAGGGGTGTTTGGATCCAATTTCGAGCGTCTCTAGGCCGACGTGTCTCTATCGGCACCGACGGGGCCCGCCCTAAGACACTCACCCAAGGTTACGTGTCGTCAGGCTACGTAGACCTTGGTCTCCTCGAAACGGAACTTGATGGCGGCGATGACGGTGAAGACGGCGGAGAACAATAGGAGGGCCGATGCCGACGCCATGACTTCCCTGGCTCCGGCACCGTCCAGGATCACGTCGAGAAAACCATCCATCGCCCAGTAGGTGGGGACGAATCGTGCCGCGCCCTGCACCCAATCAGGAAGAACCACCAGGGGGACCAGAGCTCCCCCGACTCCGGCGAACACGATTCCAAACAGGTTGACGAACGTGTTGAGTTGGAGCGACGTCCGGCTCAAAGAGGTGATGGCCATCCCGAACGAGAGCATGCTGAGAGCGAAGGCCACGCCGATCATCCCCAATCCGATCAACGACCCGGCGACGAGGAGGTCGAACAGGACAATGCCGAAGCAGAAGAGAGCCGCCAGCTGCGCCACGGCGATGAGGAGAGTGGGGACGATCTTGCCCAACATGATGTCGAGGGTCTTGGCTTGGCTGGCGCGTAGCCGATCCCAGGTGTTCCAGCCGTGCTCTCTGAAGAAAGTGAACCCCGCAAAGCTTCCGGTGAAGGTCACGAACATTGCGGCCATGCCGGGCACCGCCTGCTCGGCGCCGTTGGCCCCGGGGTAACCGTCCGCCTGCAGCGAGAGGCTGAACAAGGGTTTCATGAGCCCCATCATCAACAACGGCATGATCAACAAGAACACGAGGCTGCCCGGGTCGTCCGCCAGCGCCCTCAGCTCGTGACGCATCACAACCCAGCTACGACGCCAGGACATCCGCTCGCCCCTCTGATCGGTAACGGCGCCCGGTGAGGCTCATGAAGACCGTCTCCAGGCTGGGAGACACCAAAGCCACACTCTGCAACCGTCTCTTGTGGGGCCCCAGTGTCTCCAGGAGCGCTCCGACCGCCTTCTCCGGGTGGTCCACGGCTACCCGCACACGCGTGCCGTCGACCGTTACGTGCCACCTGCCTGGGATTCCTGGCGGTGTGCCCTCGAATACGAGCTCGACGAAGGCGTTCCCGCTCCTGGAGACGAGATCGCGCAATGCGCCGTCGGCGAGCACTCGCCCCTGATCGAGGATGACGACGCGGGCGTCGAGGGCCTCCACCTCCTGGAGGTAATGCGTCGAATAGACGACGGCGGACCCTTCGTCAGCCAGTCGTCTCACAACCTCTATCAGGGCCTTACGCGTCTCCACGTCGGCCCCTGTGGTGGCTTCATCCAAGAGAATGAGCGGCGGGCGATCGAGCAGGGCGATGGCCGTGTGGAGCCGTCGCTTCTGACCGCCCGACAGCTCAGCCGCCTTCCGGTCCATCAGATCGGTCAGACGCAGCGCAGATGCCACCTCTTCCAGCTCACGGGTGAGAAGCGCGCCACGCAAGCCGATGAGCTCCGCAAAGAAGGTGAGATTCTGTCTCACGGTGTCGATCGGGTAGAT
This sequence comes from Acidimicrobiia bacterium, assembly GCA_036373995.1. Classification (GTDB taxonomy): domain Bacteria; phylum Actinomycetota; class Acidimicrobiia; order Spongiisociales; family ZC4RG35; genus JANQRA01. The sequence continues at coordinate 67,485 of DASUUP010000373.1, read as the reverse complement.
CGCCAGATCCTGAGGAGCGAATCCGAGATGTCGGCGGACCTCCTCGGATCTGGCCAAGGCATCGATACCCATCACCTTCACGGAGCCGGCATCGGCTCGTCTCAGCCCACAGACGATGGAGACAGTGGTCGTCTTACCGGCTCCATTGGGCCCGAGGAGTCCAACCACCTCCCCTGACCGGGCCGTGAAGGTCACGCCGTCCAGGGCGACGACGGCGTGATAGGACTTGCGGAGGTCGTGGATCTCGAGGACTGGCCGACTCACGACACCTTCACCGGCACCGGGTCGGACTGCTCCCGGTACATCCAGAGCCCGGCTATTGAGATCCAGATCAACGCCAAGGCCAGAACCACCCACGCGTATGGAGAGAGCAAGCCAAATCCGATGCCGACGCTGCTCCACCCGATCCAAGGACTTCCGGCTTTTGTCCGGATCCTGGCGATACCGGCAGCACCGATCATGACCCCGAGCCCGAGCGGGGCACCATTGCCAATAGCGATGCCTGCCATGTCGTACAAGGCGGCCGCGGCACCGGAATCGATCATTTCCACCATCCAGACCCTTTCCGCAGCCGCCACCACGGCGGCCGCCCCCATGGCGATCAGGGCCGCAGCGAGCACACCCCCTCCGAACGCGAGCAACGACAGCCGACCACTGTCGTCGTCGAAGCCCCGAATCGTCTTGTGCAGGCTGCCGCTGAACCAGATGAGCGCGGCAGCTGCCAACAGCCGCAGATAGGCGGCCGACATGACTCGCATCGGACCGTCGGTGAGGTGAGCGACGATTTCGTCAGCCGGAGGCATGTAGTCGGTGTTGGAGTCGACCAAGAAGCTGGCGATCAGCAACACCGCGAAGAGCACACCCGACAACGGTGCCGTCCTCGATTCCCACATTCTCGTCCTCCTATCTCGAAGTCTGCGTAGAAGCCGCGGAGTCGTCCCGACGCGTAGCCAAGAGCAGCAATCCGGCGAGGCTGAAGAAGACCCAGCCCGAAATGGCTGGCGGTGGTGGTGGCTGATCGGGCTGCAACTCGATGATCAGAAAGGAAACCGAGACGGCCAACGCCCAGAGCGGGAAAGTCCACATCACGTACCAGGCCCATCGCTCACCTCGCCGGAAAGGGACCAGAAGGGTGACGGCCCACAGCACGCTGAGCATGAGCAACTGCAAGCCACCGGCCCGGACCAGGAAATCTGTCAACCTGGCGACTGACTCACTCTCGGCGCGCATCTCATCCGGTGTCAGGCCGGTAACACCCACAGCGATGGCCGGATCGGCGTCCTGGCCGCGGAGAATGTCACCGATCCCGAACAGCCCGATGACGATGACGAGGCCAAGCAGAAACCTCCAGCCGTGGCGTCGCCAGAAGCCGACTCTGACGGCTTTTGTCGCGATCTGACTCATGGTTAGTCAACGTATGAGACGTCGTCGACGGAAGGAAGACGGTGCGCCACCAACACGGGGTGCAGCCTGCTTCAACAAGAGCAGGAGGGTGACTTGAAGCACGCTCCATGGACGGACCGCCTCGCGAAAGGCAGAATCGACGTGTGAGACGGAGATTGGTGTGGTCGCTGGTCGTCATGACCTCGGCGATCTACGTCCCTCTGCTGGTCTGGTGGATGGCAACAGCCACCGAGCCATTCACTGTCAACGAGCTGATCTGGTCCCTTGTCGTGGTTCCCACGCCGGTGCTGGCGGGTGTGTATCTGATGTGGAAGCGTCCGGAGAACCCGATCGGCGAGCTCCTCACCGTCAGCTCGATCTGCTTGTTCGTCCTCCTGACAATCCTCGAGATACCGACGATCCGAGCCTTCGAGATGTCCGGAGTGCAGGACTGGATGTGGGCTCCGATGTGGCTGGCTCAGACATTCAGCGCCATTGGCGTCGTCCTCATAGTCGCGTTGTTCGTGACCATCCCGACGGGCGAAATCCGGTTCCAGCGAGAGCGTCGTCTCATCGCACTCTCCTGGCTCACCGTTCCTCTCCCGACCCTGGTGCTGATCTCAAACGAGTTCGTCCAAGCTCACGACCTTTCGTTTCCCGGCGTGAAGGACGTGCCCAGCCCCTTCATCGTTCGCTGGCTGGAGCCGTACGGATCCTTCCTCGGCGCGATCTCCTCGGTGGGCTACCTCATCATCCTCGCCGCAATCGTCATTCTCTTCCTGCGGTATCGAGATACTGCGACCAGAGAGAAGAAACAGATCCGCTGGGTCCTCTACGGCGGTGCCATGGCGATTCTCATCTCGGGGGCACCGTTCGCGCTGGGCGAGCTCGGTGTCGTGCCGCCGTTGCAGCACAACGTGGTCGCTCTTCTCTCCTCTCTGCCGATGCTTTTCTTCTTCGCATCCCTGGTCATCGCCGTCCTGGAGCCTCCATGGTTCGACGTGGACATTGTCATTCGCAGGTCGTTCGTCTACGGAGCGCTGTCATTCGTCATATTGCTTCTCTACATCGGCGCAGCCGCTGCCTTCGGTGTGGTGGCTGCCGGGGCGCGTCTCGACATCGAAGTGGCCGTGGTGCTCACGGTGATCGTGGCGGTTGTATTCCAGCCGGCACGACGTCGTCTGCAACTGGTCGCCGATCGCTGGGTCTTCGGCATCCGGCCGACCCACTACGAGGCGGTGGCCGAGTTCGGAGAGACGATCGAACAGTCGGCAGAACCGGCCGAACTGCTTCCCCGCCTCGTCGAGACCATCAGGAAAGCGGTCAGGCTGAAGTGGGTGACAGCGACTCTCGACGACGGCACGAGGGCCGAGTCAGGAGAGCGAACCGGAACGACCGAGCTCGAGGTGCCCATAGGGATCGGGTCGGAGAACGTGGGGAGGATCGAGTGCGGCCCGAAACTGAGCGGGTCGATCGACGACGACGAGAAACACCTCGTCCAGACCCTCGCGGCCCAGGTGGGGCTCGCCGTCATGAACGCCCGGCTGGCAGGGCGGATCCTCAACGCAGCCGAGGCCGAGCGACGCCGCATCGAGCGCAACATCCACGACGGCGCCCAGCAGGAGCTCGTGGCGCTCGTTGCCCGTCTCGGTATGGCCAAGACCAACGCTGCGCGGGGGGAACTGACACCTGAGGCGATCGCCGAACTCCAGACGGAGGCGCAACACATCCTCTCCGACCTCCGGGAGCTGGCTCAGGGAATCCATCCGTCGGTTTTGAGCGATGGCGGGATCCTCGAGGCCGTCGAGGACAGATGTGCTCATGTCCCGCTGGAGGTGTCGCTGCGTGCTCCGGAGGCGTTGCGCACGATGCGATTCGACGACGACGTGGAGGGAGCCGCCTACTTCTTCGTCAGCGAGGCCCTGGCCAACACGCTGAAACACTCCGGGGCCTCGCGCGTCGAGGTCACGCTCGACGCCAACGGAGACAGGATCCAGCTTGGCGTGACCGACGACGGATGTGGCTTCGATCCCGGCACAGACCGGGGATATGGCCTCGCCGGGCTGGGTGATCGGATCCGTGCCCTCGGGGGCACACTGGCCATCTCCAGCCGAGCCGATCACGGGACCAGCATCCAGGCCATCATCCCCGCGGCCCGACTATGAAAGTCGTCATCGCCGAGGACCACTATCTGGTACGCGAAGGGACCCGACAGCTCGTCGAATCAACCGGAGAGGTCGAGGTGGTCGCAACGGTGGAAGACTTCGAGGCTCTCCTCGAGACAGTCGACCGTATCCGGCCCGATGCGGTCATAACCGACATCCGCATGCCGCCCACCAACCAGAAAGAAGGCATCGAAGCGGCCCACCAGATCCGTGACCGGTATCCGGGAATCGGAGTGGTGGTTCTGTCTCAGTACGTCAACTCGCTGTACGCCTTCGAATTGTTTCGGGAAGGGACATCCGGTCTTGCCTACCTGCTCAAGGATCGGGTTGGCGACGTCGACGAGATACTGCGGGCCCTTCGTGCGGTCACGACCGGTGGCTCGGTGGTCGACCCGCAGGTAGTGGAGGGTCTGTTGGCACGACGCCATCAGCTCGCCGGGACCCTTCTCGACACCCTCACAGAGAGGGAAACCGAGGTTCTGGGAGAGATGGCGCAAGGGAAATCGAACGCCGCCATCTCCGAGACCCTGTTCATCTCGCAGTCGGCCGTCGAGAAACACATCAACTCGATATTCGCCAAGCTCACCCTTCGTCCCGAGGACGGCGAGCAGCACCGGCGGGTAGCGGCCGTGCTCACGTTCCTACGCAACCAGGAGTTGCCGAGTCAGGGTGAGGTCAACCCCACCTGAAGTCTACGGGTAGCCAGATTCCCTATCCCCTGGGCCCTCCCGTAGGTTCGACGACAGCTCATCGAGGGAGAAGAGACATGGGAGTGGCTCCACCAGGTGTGCGGAACCTGTTCCGCACCGCACTCGTGCTTTTCGTGATCACGGTGGTAATCGGCATCCTCAACGGGATCGACGTCTGGGAGCCGCCGCGCAACACACTGCTCACCCATGTCCATGCCGGGACGCTGGGCTGGATAACGCTCGCCGTGTTCGGTGGGGCGATCTGGATGTACGGGTCTCCTGACGACACGTCGTCGGCCCGACTCGCCAACTTCTCGATCGTGGCCCTCGCCCTATATGTGCTGGCTTTCTGGTCGGTCGACCTGACCACCCCGACCAGCATCCAGCGGCCCATCGGTGGAACGTTGGCGTTCGTCGCCATGGTGTGGATGTTCATTTGGGTCGTCGGCAAGAAACGGGGCGAGAGCTGGGACGTCGCCGAGCTGGGCATGGCCCTGGCCTTGGGATTCATGGTCCTCGGAGCGGTCCTCGGCGTGCTCCTCGGCCTCCAACTCGCCGACGTCGAGATCGTCGACCCCTCCAACGCCGACCAGCTGTACGAGTCACATCCAGGTGCCATGGTGGCCGGTTTCGTGATCCTCGCCGGCCTGGCGCTGATCGAGTGGCTGATGCCAGGACGTCGTGTCCCGGCCGTGCGGGAATCCAAGACGGGAGCGGCGCAAATGCTGCTGTTGTTCGTGGCGGGGCTCCTTTTCGTGGCCGGGTCGTTCTTCGACGTGGAGCCCCTGCTTCAGGCAGCCGGGGCGCTGCAGCTCGTGGGAGCCTTGATCCTGATAGGCAGGTTCAGACGTGACCTCGCCCCTTCACGGTGGACAGGGCCACCGGTGAATCAATACGTGCGGACTGCAGTGGTTGGCATGATCGTGTCAGTCGGTCTGGTCATCTATCTGATAAGCCAACTCTCCACCGGGGTGGAGTTCGAGGAGCTCTTCCCCGTCGGTCTCGCCTTCGACCACATCAACTTCATCATGGTGGTGACCAACCTGATCTTCGCCATGATGATCGCTGTATCCGATGTGCCCGATCGGGTCAACCGAATCATCTTCTGGGGTGTGAACGTCGGGGTGGCCGGCTTCGCAGTGGGGCTCGTGGCAGAGAGCGCCGCCCTGAAGAGAGTGTTCACGCCGATTCTCGGATTGGCCCTCCTCTACGGGATATGGACCTATCTCACCGCGGCCGAAGCCTCGGTGCCCGACCAGGTATCCGTCTCGACGTGACTCCCTATCTGATCATCGGTGGGGGGCTGAGGGCGATGGTCGGCGCCTCCCAGGGTTGGTGCTCCTCGGGACGATGAGTGACCTGGCGGGCGGACACAGTTGATGGCGGCGGGTCGCACCGGCTCGTGGCGACGTCTTTCAAATACGAACCCAGGGTTGTGAGCGTCGCTCAGCGACGCTGTGAACCCAGGGTTGGAGGTGATTGCTCCCCCTACTCCCATTCAATGGTCGCAGGTGGTTTCGAGGATATGTCGTAGGCGACACGGTTGATCCCCGGCACCTCGTTGATGATCCGCGAAGAGATCCTCTCCAAGACCTCGTAGGGAATGCGAGCCCAATCCGCCGTCATGGCGTCCTCAGATGTGACGGCCCGCACCACCAATGGGTAGGCGTAGGTCCGGCCGTCTCCCTGCACGCCGACGGTCTTGACGGCGGGGAGGACGCCGAAGGCCTGCCATATCTCACGATAGAGACCGGCGCGTCTGATCTCCTCGAGGATGATGTTGTCGGCGGAACGGAGCAGCTCCAGTCGCTCCCGTGTCACCTCGCCAATGATGCGCACCGCAAGCCCGGGTCCCGGGAAGGGCTGACGCCACACGATCTCCTCGGGGAGCCCCAGCTCCTCGCCTACCGCTCTGACCTCATCTTTGAATAGGTCGCGAAGCGGCTCGATGAGCTCGAGCTTCATGTCCTCGGGAAGACCGCCCACGTTGTGATGGGTCTTGATGGTCGCTGCCGAGCCGGAGCCCGACTCGATGACATCCGGGTAGAGCGTTCCCTGCACCAGGAATCCGGCTTCCCCGACCGAGGCCGCCGCCTCCTCGAAGACCCGGATGAAAGCCTCTCCGATCACCTTGCGCTTGGTCTCGGGGTCGGTCACCCCTTCGAGCTGCTCCAGGAATCGGTCGGCTGCCTTGACATGGACCAGATCCACGTCGAAGTGGGACCGGAACGTCTCCTCGACCTGTTCCGCCTCGCCGGCTCTCAATAGCCCGTGATCGACGAAAATGCAGGTCAGCTGGTCGCCGATGGCCTCGGACACGATTGCGGCGGCAACCGAGGAGTCGACTCCGCCCGACAGGCCGCAGATGACCCGGGAATCACCGACCTTCTCACGGATCGCCTCCACCTGGGACTCGATGATCGAATGCGAGGTCCAGGATGGGCTGGCATCACAAACGTCGTAGAGGAAGCGCTTCAGGATCTCGGTCCCCCGGGGGGTATGCACCACTTCGGGATGGAACTGGACCCCGTAGAGACGACGTTCCCGGTCCTCCATCGCGGCCACCTGAGCCCCATCGGTGCTGGCCACACAGACGAAGCCTGGGGGCACACCGGTGACCTCGTCGTTGTGCGACATCCACACCTGCTGTGTGGCAGGGAGGCCGTCCAACAACAGGGAGTGACCGGTGACCTCGAGAGACGTCTTCCCGAACTCGGCGCTGCCGGTGTTGGCCACCTCGCCGTCGGTGAGCATCGCCAACAGTTGGTGCCCGTAACAGATACCGAGGACAGGCAGGCCAAGATCCACGATCCCGGGGTCCATCCGATAGGCGTCCTCGGCATACACCGACGCAGGACCACCCGAGAGGATCAACCCGAGGGGCCTGCGCTGCTTGACCTCGGCGGCAGTGATGTCGCGGGACACGATCTCCGAGCGGACATGGGCCTCACGGACACGTCGTGCGATGAGCTGGGCATACTGAGCGCCAAAGTCGAGGACGAGAACAGTGTCGTCGGTCGAAGCAGCCCCCTCGCGAATCATCCCATGCCGACGTGTTGCGACCGCTGAAGAGACTTGCCTTCGGTCTGCAGCGACGGAGCGATCATGACCTCGGCCTTCTGGAATTCCTTCACGTCGGAGTAGCCGGTGGTGGCCATCGACATCCGAAGCCCGCCGAAGAGGTTGCGTTTTCCGTCGTTCTCGTGGGCCGGGCCGACCAGGATCTCCTGGAGAGTCCCCCGATCGCCGACGTTCACCCGGGCACCTCTGGGCAGGGTCGGATGGAATGTGGCCATGCCCCAGTGGTACCCCTTGCCTGGCGCCTCCGTGGCGGAAGCGAGAGGGGATCCGATCATGACGGCGTCCGCGCCGCAGGCGATGGCCTTGGAGACGTCACCACCCGTCCGCATCCCGCCGTCGGCGATGACGTGGACGTAACGGCCGGTCTCGTCGAGGTATCGGATCCGCGCCCCCGCGGCGTCGGCAATCGCCGTTGCCTGGGGCACGCCCACACCGAGTACGCCGCGCGTCGTGCATGCGGCGCCCGGGCCGACACCGACGAGCACCCCGATGGCACCGGTCCGCATCAGGTGGAGGGCTGTCGAGTAGCTGGCGCATCCACCGACGATCACAGGGACAGCACAATCGGCGATGTACTCCTTGAGGTTGAGCGGCTCCTCCCGGCTGGAGACGTGCTCGGCGGACACGACGGTGCCCTGGATCACCAGGATGTCGAGACCGCCATCGAGGGCCACCGGCGCCCACTGTCGGACCCGCTGTGGTGTGAGGCTGGCGGCGGCGACGACACCTTCTGACTTGACCTCCCGGACGCGCTGGCCGATCAGGTCCGGCTTGACCGGCTCCAGGTATATCTCCTGCATCCGACGGGTGGCCTTCTCATCCGGGAGCTCCGCTATCTCTTCGAAGTAGGGCGTCGGATCCTCGTATCTGGTCCAGAGCCCTTCGAGGTTGAGCACTGCGAGGCCACCCATCTTGCCGATGGCGACCGCGGTCTCCGGGCTGATCGCCGAGTCCATGGCGGAGCCCATCATGGGGAGGTCGAACTTGTAGGCGTCGAGCTGCCAGGAGATGTCGACGTCGTCTGGGTCGCGGGTTCGTCTCGAAGGGACGATTGCGATGTCGTCGAAGCCGAAGGCCTGGCGACCCGATTTGCCGATGCCGATGTCGATTTCCATTGAGCAGATCCTCTTCCAGCGCTTCGGTCGCAGAGTAACAGTGCCCGCCGTCGAACCTCGTTCGAGGAGTGAGGAGTTCCTCCGGAGCTCCAGGCCGGCCCGGACCTCGTCCGAATGTTGGATCGGGCCGGTTGTAGGCTCCCAGGTGCGTTGCCCAGGTCCTGGTCTGTTTCCGATTTCGTCCTCATGTGGTTGGGCGGCCAACTGGGCGCCCTGGTCGCCGTGTCAATGGTGATTGGTGGCGGCGACGCAGAAGGCACGTTCCTGGCCTCGATCGTCGGGCAGCACGTGGCAGCACTCGGCGTTTTCTGGCTCCTGGCTCGAAACAAGGACTCGAATGAGATCGGGTTCGTCATTCGAGGTGGCGATTTTGCCTTCCTCGCCCTCGGGCTGGTGCTTCAGATGGCGAACGCCCTCCTCTTCCTTCCCATTTCCGAACTGCTGTTTCCCGAAGGCCGCCCCCAACAAGAAGTCGCCGAGAGCCTGGCCAACGCGGAAACGACCCTTGTGCAGATCGTGCTCGTGTTCGCCTACGTCGTGGTGGGCCCCGCCGTCGAAGAGTTGACCTATAGAGGGGTCTTGCTGAGGGCGCTGGAACCCCGGGGCAAGTGGTTCGCGATCATCGTCAGCTCGACTGTTTTCGCCGCCATACATCTCCCTGGCATCGACTTGAGCGACCCTTGGAGGTCGGCGCTGCTCCTCATCCCGCCTTTCCTGATCCTGGGGATGCTCCTGGCTTGGTTGACCCTACGAAAAGGGCGTCTCGGCCCCGCCATCTTCCTCCACTCGGGTTGGAACCTGCTCGCCTCATTCGTCCTCCTGTTGCCACCCGAGCTGATCGAGCAGGTGAGCTGAGGCCCCTTCATCCTGCCCGCAGGCACCGCGTAGCGCTGAGCGCAACGTGGTGCCCGCGGGCACGAAGAGTCAGCCCAGGCCCACTGCCTGCTTGACGACTGCCATGGTGGCATCGGCGGACACGGCGGCTCGCTCGGCACTGTCGGCCATCACCCGGGAGACCTCCTCGTCGGACATCCCCTCGTATGCGGTGCGAATTGGCTCGATCCCCTTGGCCACCGCCTCTGCCACCGCGATCTTGAACCGGCCATAACCGCCGTCGCCATACTCATCGACCAAGTCTGCGATGGAACGGCCACTGAAGTAGGAGAACATCTCGAGCAGGTTGGATATCCCCGGTTTGTTCTTCCAGTCGAAACCGACCTCGGTGCCGGTGTCGGTGACGGCGGACTTGATCTTGGTCACGATCGCATCTGTGGAGTCGGTGAGGAGTATCCGCGACTTTGGGCTGGGGTCGGACTTCGACATCTTCGCCATCGGATCCTGTAGCGACATGACCCGGGCACCGATCTCGGGCGTTATCCGCTCCGGGACCGGAAAGACCTCACCGAATCTGCCGTTGAACCTCTCCGCCAGGTCGCGCGTGAGCTCCAGATGCTGCGTCTGGTCGTCGCCCACCGGCACAGCGTGAACGCGATGAATCATGATGTCCGCCGCCATGAGCACGGGGTAGGAGAACAACCCCAGATTCTGACCCGCTTTGTCGGCTTTCTCCTTGTACTGGGTCATCCGCTCCAGCTGGCCCAGACCGGTCATGGTGGAGAGGATCCACGTCAGCTCGACGTGTTGGGGCAAGTCCGACTGGTAGTAGACCAGCGAACGCTTCGGGTCGACTCCCACGGCGAGGATCATCTTCGCCAGGCCGATCCGATCCTTGCGCAAGACGCTTGGATCGTACGGGGTGGTCATCGCATGGAGATCGACGACGTTGTAGATCGTGTCGTAGTCGTCCTGCATCGAGACCCAGTTGCTCAGGGCACCCATCAGATTCCCGATGTGGATGTCCCCGGTTGGCTGCATCCCGGAGAAGACACGTTTTCGATCAGTCATTTCCGTTCCTCTTCAAAGAAAAAGCCGCCGGCGGGCCGGCGGCGACATCATGGCAGGTGTAAGTCGTCCGCTAGGCGGGTGACCACCGGGTGCCATTCAGGTTTCTCATCACAGGTCAAGGCTAACACCCTGTGACTGAAGGTAAAGAGCCGAGGATTCGACCAGGCCCCACACATGTTCGAATCGAGCTCCGTCGACCTTGGCCCCATCGAAGCGCGCCGCCGATAGCGCCGAACCGGACAGATCGGCGTCTCTCAGATCGGCGTCGGAGAAATCCACCCCCTCCAGGTCGGACCCGGACAGGTCGACGCCGGCCAAGCCGGCGCCGCGGAGGTTGCTCAGACTCAGATTCGACTCCCTCAGGTCCGCACGCGACAGGTCGATGCCAGCGAGGTCGCAATTCTTCAGGTAGAGGCGTCTCAGATCGAGCGACGCCGGGCGCCACCGTGTGAGATCGAGACCGATCATCACCCGACCCCGATACTTGTCGTATCCAGAAGCTTCGAGGAACCGCTCGAGCTGCTCGGGACGCAGTGAGCCGGTGGTGAACCGTTGGTCCCCGGCCATGGGATCTGCGTTGTTGTGATATGACGAGTTGGTCTCCCACCATCCCAGACGATCCTCGCCGAGGAGCGTGATGGTCTTCAGCCACTTGATCGACTTGTAGAAGTACTTCCCGGGCGTGACCACCCGGACCGGCCCGCCGTGCTCGCGTGCCAGCGGCTCGCCCCCCACTTGATGCACCACCCAGGAGTGCTCCAGGGCGTAGTGGATGGGCAGCGACGTGTGATGGCGGCGTTCGGAGTACGCAGTGAAGGACACGAACCGGGATTCGGGCAGCGGATCGACGAGTTCGGCCAGAGGCACACCGGTGAAGGTCGTGTCGAACCGGGTCCAGCTGGTGACGCAGTGGACGTCGAAGGTGAGATTGCGATGTTGGAGAGCGAGATACTCCTCCCAGCCCAGCACACGGTCCTCAGGGACCAGACCCTCGATCGTGAGACTCCAGTCCGCTATGTCGGATGATGGCTCCCGTTCCCCAACGACCGGAAATCGCTTGGTTTCGATTTGGCCGGGCGGGAGGTTGGGCACGGTTTGGTGCGGGAGGCGGGACCGGATGATCAGCCGACGATGCCGAGGAGAACCCCGGCACCGGCATCGGCCCCGGCGAGGAAATCAGCCACGATCTGCTCGACCGGCTCAGCTGCGCGCAGTACCGCCGCTCCATCCTCCGCGGTGGCATCGACGACGGGAATCTCGATCTCGATGATGTTGCCCGATTGGAGACCGCGCATGGTGAAAGCCAGGTTGACGGCGTCGATCATCGTGAGCTCGGAGTCGACCGTCACATACTCGGCCAGAGCATCCGCTGCCGACATCATGGCCTGCGGGCTGGTGATGTCACCCATACGGTGCATCATCTCGATCAGAAACGACCTTTGGCGCTCGTTACGAGCGAGGTCGTTCATCCCGGGCATGGTCCGCCAACCGTCTTCGGTCAACTCTTGGGTGCGCCGGGAACGCATCCACGCCAGGGCCTGCTCACCGTCGGCCATGGTGCAGCCCGCATCCAACTCGAGGTTGGCGAGGGCATCCCTGACCGGGTTCTCGACACAGACCTCGTATCCCCCGACCGCGTCCACGGCGTCTTGAAAGCCGGCGAGATCGACCAGGGCGAAGTGATCGATGCGCTGGCCGATCAGCCTCTCCACCGCCAACGTCAACAATGTCGGCCCGTTGAAGGGTGGGCACCCTTCGAGCATCTCGCTTATACGTTCGTCGGGGCCGCCACAGGGGTCCTCCGCCAACAAGTCACGGGGAATCGAGAGCAGTCCGGTCTTATTGGGCTCCTTGAACAAGACCATCACAACGTCAGCCCGGTTGCCCTCGAAGTCGCCGAAGCCTTCCGTATCGGCAAGGTCCTCTCGTGAGTCCGAGCCGACGAGCAGAAAGACCTGCCGCCCGGGGTCGACCACCTCGAAGTCGTCGTCTTCACCTGGTTCCTCGTCCGACTCATCGGGTTGTGCGACCGGACCGCCCGAGTCGTCGGAGGCGGGGCGATCGATCGAAACGCGATTGACGTCGCCCCAAGTGTTGTAGCTGATCAAAGCAGCCGCGCCGACTATGAGCAGCGCCAGAACGGCACCACCAATCCACATACGGCGTTTGAGAGGTGTAGCACTCATTTCCCCAGGTCACGAATTGTACGCTAACCCGTCGGTCTGTCGAAGTTCAGGCCGGCTCTGGCACGAGATTCTCAGCCGAGTCCGTAGCCAAGGGGAGGGTCAACTCGAACCGGTGCTGTGCGTCTCCACCGTGAACGTAGGTGAGGGTGCCGCCCATCATCTCGGCGAGCTGACGCGACACCGCGAGGCCGATGCCGACCGAGCCCGGTTGAGTCGGAGACTGGGCGCTGCGGTAGTAGCGCTGGAAGATGAGCTTCGCCTCGCGCTCTTCGACACCGACTCCGTTGTCGGCCACCACCACTGTGGCCTGATCGGATTGCTCCCGAACGGCGACAACCACGCGGTCGCCCCCGTACTTGATGGCATTCGTCACGAGGTTGCGCATGATCTGTCGCACCCGCAGTGGATCCGCCCAGGCAGTCATCGACTCGCCGGAGAAGTTGACCGTCTTCTCGGTGGATGTGGACTCCCGGAGCCCTTCGAGCACCCGCTCGACTTGATCGCGCAGGTCTATCACTTCCGGCCGGATAGACAGGTTCCCGAAGTCTGCCCGAGAAGCCACTAGGAGGTCTTCGACCAGCTCCGCCAGCTCGCGACTCTGCACGGCGATGATCCGGTTGAGCTCGACGAGCTCTTCGGGGCTCATATCGTCCCGGTAGTTGACGATCTCCTCGGACAGGCCGACGATGGCCGTCAAGGGTGTGCGTATCTCGTGGGAGACTGACGCCAGCAGCTTGTCTTTCGACTCATTGGACGCCTTGAGGGCCTCGGCGTCGTCGTGTCGTTTCCAGTAGGCGCCCACCATGTCGGCGGCTCGCCAGAGAGTCTGGATCTCGGCGTCGGACCACCGACGGTCCTCGGAGTATTCGACGAATCCGATCGATCCCCGAAACTTCCGTCCCACGAAGATGGGGACGCAGACCTCGGAGAGGATTCGGTCGCGGTCGTAGAGCTTGCGCTCGGCACCGGTGAGATCGGCGGTACGAACGATCGAGGCCTCGCCCGCGATGAGGGCCTCATATGTGGTCGGAATGACCGAGTACTTCCCCGTCTGCCAGTCGACGCCGACGCTGTCGACCCGGTGCACGGCGCTGGCCACGATCTCCCAACCGGGCTCGCCTTCCACTTCGATCGTGCGGTCCACGTAGGCGTAGTCGGCATCGGTGGCCTCAAAGACCGCCCGAACCGCCTCGTGCAGGGCGAATGAGTCGGGATGGACGAGCAGAGCCTCCGAGCACTTGGCGACCGCATCCTGCAGCCGGACCGCCCGGTTGTGCGCCGCGATCGAGGCGGTCAGCTGGTCGTACAACTCGGCGACGAGGGCCGTGGTGAAGACGACACCGGCGATGGCGATCACGGCACGAACGCCCATCGCATCCGCCGAGTCGCCCATCAGCAGTCCCACGATCACCACCCAGGCAGCCACCGCACCCGCCAACCCGCCGGCCCAGATGATGCGGTTGCCCATCGAGAGTGTCCCGGCCAGGACAGCGAAAAGCATGATCAGACCGAACGCCGTCGAGAAGTCGAAAGACGTCACGTCCACGTCGAAGAGCGCCTCCACCATCACGAGCGTTCCCGTGAACCACATAGCCGACAGCACGAGCGGGATCGAGTCAGGGTTCTCGGAGCGGGCCACGACGATCGCCCAGGCGGTCAGCGCCAATGGTCCGGCGAGGCGGGCCCACGGCATGGTGGTGCCATCGACCGCGCGGGCGAACTCGACCAAGGCCACCATGGGCACGGTCGTCGCCAGGAGGACTGCTACATAGCGATGAAAGCGCAGCTGAGCAGGAATCGAATTGGTCGATCTCACCAGAAGGGGTTTCGTCAGCTCCGGGTCGGTCGGATAGGGGCCGTTTGGCCTATTCGTCCAAGCCAACCAACTGACGCACCATTCGCGCCGTCGCTCCCCAGAGGGTGTCTCCCTCGAGGTCGTAGTACCAGACCTTCCAGCCTTCCCATGGGACGTGCCACCAGCGTTCCGGGTCGGCGAGCTCACTCAGGAGAGGCGTGTAGATCCTGGCAACCTCGCGCTCGGACGGAACGAGACCGAGCGGTGTCGACACCCGCCCCACCACGGGAACCACCATCAGCTTGAACTCCACAGTGTCGATGGGCGGGAGAAATCCGAGGACCTCGACCTGACTCTCCTCGATGCCCACCTCCTCGTGTGCCTCGCGCAATGCGGTCTGGACCGGCCCGTTGTCGCCCGGGTCGGGTCTACCGCCGGGGAAGGAGATGTGCCCGGCATGAGTCGGCATGGTGTCGGGGCGCTTGGTGAGAACGACTCGGACCCGACCATGATCGTCCTCGTACAGCGGGGCGAGGACGGCGGCCATCGGCCGGCCGTCCGGCTCGGGATACTCAGCGTTGAGTTGAAGGCGATCCCACATCGACAACCTGCAGGTTAAGGCGTGGCACGGGCTTGGCTGGACCGAGGAGAGACCGTAGGTACTCTGACCCGGTGCCCCGCCCACGAATCGAGAGCGAACGCATCATTCTGCAGCGTTTCACGCGTCGTGACTCGACGACATTGGACGAAGCCATCCGGGAGTCATTGGGGGATCTCAACCAGTGGCTGCCTTGGGCTCGCATGGACTACACATCTTCTGACACGACCGCCTTCATCCGCGAGTCGATCCAGGCCTGGAAGGAGGAGCGAGCCTGGGACTATTCGATTCGTCTCATCGAGGATCCACGCCGACACGTGGGCAACATCTCGTTCTGGACCGTGTCCAAGCTGGGCAAGATCGCCGAGATCGGCTATTGGGTTCGATCGGGTCAAACCAGGCAAGGCGTCTGCACGGAAGCCGTTGGCCTGCTTCTCGATGAGGTCTTCAACTCGCTGGGTTACCACAAGATCGTTTTGCGCATCGCCGTGGGCAACGACGCCTCCGACCGGGTGGCCGAGAAGCTGGGGTTCACGCGTGAAGGTGTCCTGAGAGAGGAGCTGTTGATACGCGGCAACTGGGTCGACCACTCGCTCTGGTCCCTCCTCGACCGTGAGTACCGGGCATCGCGAAGGAGCCGCGCAGCCCGAGGCTGACAACCGGAGGTGGTGAGGACCAGGCGGCTAGCCACCGGTGGCCAGGACCTGAGCGGCGTCCTGGACGAAGGTGGCGATGCTGGGGTAGATCCCGATGGCGACGGTGAGGGCGACGGCGACACCAAGCGCCAGTCTGAGAGAGCCCGCCGGGGCCGCGGCCGCCTCATCGGCGAACTCACCGACCGGGTCGTCGAGCCAGACTGCCTTGACCACCTTGGCGTAGTAATAGAAGGCGATGACGGCGTTGACCGCCGCGATCACTGCCAGAGCGATGGTCGCCGGGTCCGCGATCATCACCGAGCGGAACATCTCGAACTTGGCGAACCAGCCGGCAAGTGGCGGGATGCCGGCCAGGCTGAAGAAGAAGACCGCGGTGAGGACGCCGAGGATCGGGTCGACCCGACCGAGACCCGACCAGCCTTCGAGGGTGCCGGTCTGGGTCTTGCGGGCGCCTGCGATGACCACGGCGAAAGCACCGAGGTTCATGATGGCGTAGATGACCAGGTAGATGAGGGTGGCGCCGAAGGCCTCCTCCAGGTTGGCGTCGGCGACGGCGGCCGCGGCGAACGGGACCAGCATGAACCCGGCCTGGGCCACCGACGAATAGGCCAACAGACGAACGATGTTGGTCTGGCGGAGGGCCGACAAGTTCCCGACGGTCATCGACAAGGCAGCGAGCAGCCACAGCGCAGGAGCCCAGATGTCGGAGGCTCCCGGAAGCGCTTGATACATCACGATGAGCATCGCCACGAACCCGGCCGCCTTCGAGTTCACCGAGAGGTAGGCGGTGATCGGTGTTGGCGCTCCCTCGTACGTGTCGGGCGCCCAGAAGTGGAACGGCACGGCGGCGACCTTGAAGCCAAACCCGACCAGCATGAACAGGATCGACACCACCAGCGCCGGCTCGGCGGACAAACTCGCCGTGGCCGCGGCGATCTCGGTGAAGCCGACCTCGCCGGTCAGACCGAACAGCAGCGACATCCCGTACAGAAGCAGAGCGGTCGAGAGCACCCCGAGGATGAAGTACTTCATCGACGCTTCGTTGGACTTGACGTCACCCTTGCGCCACCCGGCGAGCAGGTAGAGCGGGCCGGTTACGAGCTCGAGACCGATGAAGAGGACTATCAGGTCACGAGCCGAGGCCATCACCAACGACCCGAGAATCGACGCGAGCAACAGGAAGTAGTACTCGCCCTGGTAGTAGCGCTCGCTCTCGATGTAGTGGTGTGACATCAGGAAGACGATGTACGCAGCGACGAGAAACAGGCCTTTGAGCACCAGGGCGAACTCGTCGACGACGTAGGAGCCGTCGAACATCGAGATGGTCTCCCCGTTGATCGCAAGCATTCCCAGAGGAATCAGCGCCAGGGCCGTGCCGGCGACGGCGACGGTGGCCGTCCAGTACTTGTTCTCGCGGTGCAGGATGAGATCGAGCACCAGCACCAGGATCAGCGTGCCGACGATGATCAGCTCGGGAGCGAGCGCCAGATAGTCGATCTCGTATCCCATTCGGGTCTAGCTGCCTTTCACGACCGAAGTGATCGATGCAGTCGTGTCGCCACCAAACGCCATCTCGACGAGCGACGTCACGGCATCGGTGGTCGTGTCGAAGATCACCTTCGGGTAGAAGCCGATGACGACGATCAGGATGATCAGGGGTACCCAGGCGGTGAGCTCGAACCGGTCGACGTCGTGGAGCTCATGGCCCTCCCATTCTGCGCTGGGCTCCCCGAGGTTGACTCGCTGCAGCATCCAAAGCATGTAGCCGGCGGTCAGGACAGTGCCCACAGCGCCCAGCACCATGCCAGTTCGGAAGACGCCGAGGGACAGGCCGTCGAGGGGGTTGTACGCGGCCACCAGCGACATGAACTCACCCCAGAACCCGGCCAGGCCGGGTAGACCCAGTGACGCCATGGCGGTGAACGCGAGGATCCCGCCCATCACCGGCATCAGCTTGATATTGCCACCGAGGCGCGCCATCTCCCTCGTGTGATAGCGATGCGACATCGACCCGGCGAGGAAGAAGAGCAGACCCGTGATCAAGCCATGGGCGACCATCCCGATAACCGCAGCGTTGATCCCAATGTCGGTCAGGGTGGCTATCCCGAGCATGACGAAACCCATGTGGCCAACCGAGGAGAACGCGATGAGGCGTTTCATGTCCGTCTGTGCCAGGCAGGCGAGCGAGCCGTAGATGATCCCGATGACGGCGAGGATGGCTATGAATGGAGCCCAGTTCCTCGCTTCGTCAGGGAGTATCGGCAGCGAGATCCTTATGAACCCATACGAGCCCAGCTTCAGCAGGATCGCGGCCAGGAGAACCGAGCCCACGGTCGGCGCCGCAGTGTGGGCGTCGGGCAACCAGGTGTGGAGCGGGAACATGGGGACCTTCACCGCGAACCCGAGGAACATCGCCCCGAAGACGAAGAAGGCGAACGTGGGATTGGCGAAGAACCCCTGCGAGCCGAGCTCCGTGAGCTGTGGAATGTCGAAGGTGCGGCCGAAGCTCGACGAGCCCGACTCGAAGTAGAGCGCCAGGAAGCCGAGCAGCATGAAGGCCGAGCCGAACAGGGTGAACAGGAAGAACTTGATCGCCGCGTAGAGCCGGGTCTCGAAGACTTTGGAGAAGCCGGGCACCTTGCGGGGCGACTTGTCTCCCCAAATCCCGATCATGAAGTACATCGGCAACAGGACTATCTCGAAGAAGATGAAGAAGAGCACCAGGTCGAGAGCGACGAAGGTGCCGTTCATCCCGGTCGCCAGGATCAGCATCAGGATGAGGAAGGCCTTGGGGTTCTTCGGCTCGTCCCAGTGGTTCCACGAGTAGATGACCGCGAGGACCATCACGAACGTGGAGAGGACCAGGAGCGGGAGGCTGATGCCGTCGACGCCGACGTGGTAGTTGGAGTCGATCGCCCCGATCCAGGTCTCGTTGACCTCGTACTGATACGTGTTGTAGGCGCCTCCGCCGAAGTCGAACCCGACGACGACGCCGACCGAGGCGAGGAAAGCGAGGACGGTGAACGTCAGCGCCGTGCGCTTCAGCGCATCTTCGTTCTCTTTGTTGATGAACCCGAGGAGCACCGCGCCCACCACGGGCAAGAAGACGGTGAGGGTCAATCCCCAGGTCTCGAACCATTCCATCGTTTTCAGCCTTCCTTACTCGACCTCAAAACACGAACACGAACACAGCGACGAGTATCACCACACCGGCCACGAAGCCCGATGCGTACTGCTGCACCCGACCGGTCTGCAGTCTGCGCAGACTCGATCCGGTGCTGTCTGCCACCGCCGACAAACCGTTGAAGACGCCGTCCACCCCGAGTTGATCCAGACCGTTGTAGACCAGGCCACCGAGCCACTTGGTGGCCCCGCCAACGGCGTTGACGATGCCATCCAAGATGTATGTGTTGGTCCAATCGACGAACCTGGCGATCGGCCCGGTCGTGGCGCCGACCATGCCCAGGGCGGCATCGTCCACGTAGTACTTGTGGTGCAGCAGCGGATAGAGCCCGGGCACATTGAACCTGTCACGTGCTTCTTGGGTGTCCCGGTCCCGACCCCAGATCATCCAACCGACGACGACCCCGAGGATGGCCGCCACCGACCCGATGATGGCCAGGACGATGTCGATCGACTCGGCGTGGTGGTCACCCATGCCAACGACACGAACCCCCAACCAGGCCGTGAAGTTCTGAATTCCGGGCCAGTCGATGCCGGGGATGTTGACCAGACCGAACAGTACGGACGGAATGGCGAGCCCGATCAGGGGGCCGGTCATGATCCGGGGCGACTCGTGGGGTTGGGCATCACCCTTGTAGTCGCCGAAGAACGTGAGGGCGACACAGCGTGTCATGTAGAAGGCTGTGACGAAGGCGCCTGCGATGGCGATCCACATCACGATCTGATAACCCTCGAAGTCGAGCGTGGCCAGGATCTCGTCTTTCGACCAGAAGCCGGCCAACGGGAAGATCCCGGCGAGCGCAGCCGACCCGATGACGAACGTCCAAAAGGTCGTCGGCATGGACTTCCTCAGGCCTCCCATGTCGGTCATGTTGTTGGAGTGGACGGCGTGGATCACCGAACCGGCCGCCAGGAACAACAAGGCCTTGAAGAAGGCGTGGGTGAAGAGGTGGAACAGCCCGGCCGTGTAACCGCCGGCGGCGACCGCGGTCATCATGTAACCGAGCTGAGAGACTGTCGAGTAGGCGAGGACCTTCTTGATGTCGTTGGCCACGAGGGCCAACAGGCCGATCCCAAGCAGAGTGATCGCTCCAATGGCCACCATCAGGGGCCGGGCGTTCTCGACGAGGAAGTTCTCGTACAGCGGGAACGTGCGGGCCATCAGGTAGACGCCGGCCGTCACCATCGTGGCGGCGTGCATCAGGGCCGAGACCGGTGTGGGGCCGGCCATGGCGTCGGGCAGCCAGATGTGGAAGGGGAACTGGGCGCTCTTGCCCATGGCCCCCAAGAAGAGCAGGAGCCCACCGGCGAGGGCGACCCCGGCCAGTGCCTCGTTGTGCTCGATGGCGGCCAGGTCGAGGGTGGCGAAGTCGAACGAGCCGAGGGTGACCCCGATGATGATCGCACCGAGGATCAGGCCGACGTCGGCCACCTTGTTCGTCATGAACGCCTTGTTGCCCGCCTTCACGTTGTCCAGGTCATCCCAGTAGAAGCCGATCAGGAAGTAGCTGGCGAGACCCACTCCCTCCCATCCGATGATGAGCTGAACCAGGTTCGGGGCGCCGACCAGGATGAGCATGGCCCCGGCGAAGAGGGAGAAGGCGGCGAAGAACCACGGGACCCTGACGTCTCCGCGCATGTAGCCCAGGGCGTAGATGAACACCAATAGGCCGACGAGGTTGACCAGGAAGTACATCATGATCGACAGGCCGTCGAGCATCCACCCCAGCTCGAAGACGATGTCGCTACCGATGCGGGCGATCTCGAAGGTGTGGCTGGCGTCGAGAACGCCTTCGGTCATGTTGAGGATGAAGAGTGCGGTCGCCCACAACAGGTTTATGGCCAAGACGGCTACAGCGATCTCGCCACCCTGGTTCTTGAGACGCTTACCGAACGCGAGGATGGCGAGGAAGGCAATGAGCGGGCTGACGAGCATGATCCACGCGGTGTCACCCCAGAAACCGCCAGTGCCGGCCCCGATGACATGCTCGCCCTCCTCGGCGGCAAGGATCAGGAGGTTCGACATGACGAACCTCCAGCGAGCGCAGCTAGCCCTACCATCGCATCAGGTTGAGCTCGTCGACATTGGCCGAGCGACGGTTGCGGAATATGAGCAGGACGATGGCCAGACCGATGCCAACCTCGGCGGCGGCAACCGTGATGACGAAGATCGAGAAGACCTGACCGATCGCCTGGGGAGTGTTCAACATCGCCTCGAACGCGATGAGGTTGATGTTCACCGCGTTGAGCATCAACTCGACCGAGAGCAGGATCAGCACGATGTTGCGCCGCACCAGGAGGCCGTAGACCCCCATCGAGAACAGGGCGGCGGCCACGACGAGGAACTGATTGACGATCACGACCGTCGCCAATCTGCGAAGTTGACAGTCATACGGCCGCTCGCTCTTCTTCTTCGAGAGGCGTGAGGTCACGTCGGGCGATCGTGATCCCGCCGATCAGAGCAGCCAGCAACACGAAGGACACCACTTCGAACGGGATGACGAACCGACCCAGCAACGACTCGCCGAGCAGATCCGTCGGCGTGGGCGAGCCGGTCGTCACCACCTCGTCGGAGCCAAACGCTTCGATGCTGGTCCAGGCCATCACCACGAAGACGGCGACGGAGAGCAGCGCGGGCCACGCCCTCTGATCCGAGTCGAGGCCCTCGTCGAGACCCGTTGGGGCACGGGTGATCATGATCCCGAAGAGGAACAGGACGATCACGGCGCCGATGTAGACAAGCACGAGGACCCAAGCCACGAATTCGGCTGAGAGAAGCAAGAACAGCCCGGCGGTGCCCGCGAGGGCGCCCACGAGAGACAAGGCGGCGTGGACCAAATTCCTGGCGGTCACCACGCGAAAACCCGCCCCCAGGACGATCAGACCGAGGGCGACGAAAACCCAGTTGACGGGCTCAGAGATCCAGTCGACAAAGCTCACGACCCGAGCCTCTCAAAGGGCCGGAAACCATGGCCGGCCATCGACATGGCCATCATTTCTCGAGCGCCGGCGGCTCGGGAACCGTCTGCAGCCAATCCTGAAGACGATCCATGTCGTGCATCATGTCGCCCATGTGCGCCTCGGAGTACTCGTACTCGGGGCTCCAGAAGAGAGCATCGAACGGGCACACCTCGACACAGATGCCGCAATACATGCACAGGGCGTAGTCGATGTCGAACCGATCGAGCTTGGCCCGCACCTTGACACGCCCACCGGGCTGTTCGGGCGGGATCTCCTCCTTGTGGCCCTCGATGTAGATACACCAGTCTGGGCAGTTTCGGGCACACAGCATGCAGACGGTGCACGCCTCCTGGTCGAGGGCGATGACGCCGCGAGCGCGCGGGACAGGGGTCTCCTTCACCTTGGGATAGTTGACGGTGGCCAGGTGCTTGCCGGGCAGGAAGATGGTCTTGAACATCGCAGAGAGGGTCACGCCCAGACCCTTGACCATCCCGAGACCAGGAATCGCGCGCCCTCCGTTCTCTCTCCCGTTCGTAGTCATCAGAAAATCACCTTCAACGTTGCAGTAGCGGCGATGTTTATCAATGCCAACGGGACCAGCCACTTCCAGGCGAGGCCCTGCAGTTGGTCCTCACGGAACCGCGGGAAGGTCCACCGGAACCAGATCATGGCGAAGACCAACAGGAAGACCTTGCCGATGAGGATGATGGGGCCGGCGAACTCGAGGGTGTCTTCCGGGATGCCGGGCAGCCACCACCCACCCAGGAAGAGGGTGACGGCGATGGCCGACATGGTGAACATGTTGGCGAATTCGGCGAGGAAGAAGAACAAGAACCTGAAGCCCGAGTACTCGGTGAGGTACCCCATTACCAACTCGGACTCGGCGATCG
Source organism: Acidimicrobiia bacterium (assembly GCA_036373995.1). GTDB lineage: Bacteria > Actinomycetota > Acidimicrobiia > Spongiisociales > ZC4RG35 > JANQRA01. Next base: position 44,878 of record DASUUP010000373.1, on the reverse strand, counting down.
GCATGTCGAACGGGATTCGGGTCAGCTCGGCGAGGGCGGCGATCATGAAGATCACGAATGCGACGACCTGGAAGAGGATGTAGGGGATTCCGGCGTCGACCTGGGCCTGGACGATGCCCTGCAGGCTCATGGTGCCGGCGAGGATGACGGGGCCTACTGCGGCCAGGACCAGTGGGAGTTCGTAGGCGATGAGCTGTCCCGCGGCGCGCAGACCCCCTATCAGCGAGTACTTGTTGGCGGATGACCATCCCGCCATCAGCACACCGATGGTGCTGAGTGATGAGATCGCCAGTGCGTAGAAGATGCCGACGTCGAGATCCCGGAAGATGAGGTTCGGCCCGAACGGGATCACCACGAAGAGTGCGACCGTTCCCACCAGGACGAGTATCGGGGCCGACTTGAACACGGGTCGATCGGCGTCGGTGGGGACGATGTCCTCTTTCTGGAAGAACTTCACGCCGTCGGCGATGAGCTGCGCCCACCCCCAGCGCCCCCCGGCGAAGTAGGGACCGACCCGGTATTGCATCTTGGCCGAGAGCTTCATCTCGGCGAACCCGATGACCATCCCGACGAGCGGAATCAGAAGCGCGACCAGGAGGAGCTTCCCGCCGAGGGAGACCCAGAAGTTGGAGAAGAGATCTACGACCCAAGTAGGCATTATGACGGCGCCCGACTTTGCTCGATTGCCTCCAGAGAGACCCGCATACCAGATCGCGGGGGCTTCAGCCTCAGCATGCCGCGCCAACCCAGGATCGCCGAGCAAACAGACGCCGGTCGGGCGCAGCTTCCGCCTCGTGTCACGGTCTTTCTCATCGGTCGACATCCCCCAGAACGAAATCGAGCGAGCCCATGATGGCGATGATGTCGGGGACTAGCGCACCCTCCAGAATCCAGGGCAGCACCGAGATGTTGGAGAAGCTGGCCGAGCGGATCTTCAGTCGATAGGGGCCGGACTTGCCGTCGGACACCAGGAAGTAGCCCATCTCCCCCTTGGGGTTCTCCGCCCTCACGTATGTCTCACCGGCAGGCACCTTGATCACCTTCGGGACCTTGGCCTGCAGGTCGCCGGACGGTATGCCGTCGATGGCCTGCTGGATGATCTTGACCGATTCCCTTATCTCGAGGAGCCGGACATGCCAACGATCCCAACAGTCGCCGTTCTCGCCGGTGATGACATCGAAATCGAACCGGTCGTACGGCAGATAGTCCTGGTTCTTGCGCAGATCGAACGGGACACCCGACGAGCGCATGTTGGGGCCTGACACCCCGTAGGCGGCGGCAACCTCCGGGGGAAGCACGCCGATACCTCTGGTGCGGGCGAGGATGATCTCATTGCCCGCCACCAGGTCTTCGAGTTGTTCGGTCGCCTCCAACACCTTGTCCATGGCGGTGTGAGTCTCGGCGAGGAACCCGGCGGGGAGATCCTGGGTCAGCTTGCGTGTGTTGGAGCCGGAGGCGTAGGCCGGTTTGACACCGCCGATCCGGTTGAAGTTGGGGTGGAACCGGCCCCCGGTGACACTCTCGAGGAGGTCGAGGACGCGCTCTCGCTCGCGCAAGGCGAAGAAGAGCGGCGTGGCCGCACCGAGCTCGAGCGGGTAGGAGGCGTTGAAGACGAGGTGGGATGCGATGCGGGCCATCTCGGTGAGGATCAGCCTGATGTACTGCGCCCTCTCGGGCACCTCCAGCTCCATCAACTTCTCGGCGGCCACGATGAAAGGGACCTCGTTGGCATAGCCGGAGACCCAGTCGATGCGATTGACGATCGTGGTGATCTGAGGATAAGACCGGACCTCGGACAGCTTCTCGTAGCCCCGGTGCATGTATCCGATCACCGGCTGCACGTCGAAGCAGCGCTCGCCATCGACACGGGCCACGAGCCGAAGCACACCATGCGTCGACGGATGCTGCGGGCCGATGTTGAGCGTCATGTCCTCGGTCTCGATCTCGACCGAGACAGAGGTCTCACTCAGATGGCGGATGACGTCGGCGTCGATGGTCGTCATGCTTCGGGATTCTCAGTAGACGGCTCATCGGGTGACGGCTTCTCCGGCATCGCTTCGACGTCGACCTTGCCCGGCCACGGCTTCACCTCACGGCTGAGCAGGGGGAAGCTCTTGCGCAGGGGATTGCCTTGGAACGAGTCAGGCAGGTAGAGATGGATCAGATTCGGGTGCCCTTCGAATTCGATGCCGAACATCTCGTAGGCCTCGCGCTCGTGCCAGTTGGCACCCGCGAAGGTCGTCACCAACGTCGGGATCGTCGGGTTCTCACTGGGGAGGTCGGTCGAGAAGACGACCAGCCTGCCCTCGGTCAGGTCGGACAGCGCCGTCATCAGTTCGACTCGCTCCTCGACCTCTTCTTCGAGAGGGTCGCCGGCCTCTACCTCATTGGACCAGTCGATGGCGGACAGCCAGGAGAAGAAGACCAGGTCGAGAGTGTCGCGGGCCTTGGCATGAGCCTCGATCCACCTGTCGTTCGGAACACGCACCTTGATTGTGTCGAACTGGATCTCGGCAGTACCGCCGACAGCGTCGGCGACGTGATCGGCGAACTCCTGAAGCGGGTGTGTGGCAGTCTCAGACGGGCTCGAGCTCACGCCGGTTCCACTTCTCTTTCATGTCTTCGTTCTTGATGAGCTTCTGGAGCAGGACGATGCCCTCCAGGAGGGCCTCGGGTCGGGGTGGGCAACCGGGCACGTAGACATCGACGGGGATTATCTGGTCGACACCCTTGGTGACCGAGTAGGAGTCCCAATAAGGGCCACCGCAGTTGGCGCAGGACCCCATCGATATGACGTACTTCGGCTCGGGCATCTGGTCGTAGAGACGCTTGATCGACGGAGCCATCTTGTCGGTCACGGTGCCGGCGACGACCATCAGATCCGCCTGTCGAGGAGATGCCGGGAGCGGGATGATGCCGAACCGCATGAAGTCGTATCTGGGACCGGATGCGGCCATCAACTCGATGGCACAACAGGCCAGCCCGAACTGGAACAGCCACAGCGAGTACTGCCGCGACCAATTCAGGAGCCAAGAGACCGGCTTGGGCGCACCGAACTTCTGTATCAGTCCCATCGCAACACACCTTTGCGGATTGCGTAGACAAGGCCAAGCACGAGGATGCTTATGAACACGCCCATCTCGATCAGCCCGAAGTAGGCGAGCTCTTCGACTCCGATGGCCCAGGGAAAGATGAACACGGCCTCGACGTCGAATATCACGAAGAGCAGCCCGAACACGTAGTAGCGGACGTAGGTCTGACTCCATCCCGTCCCCACCGGGTCGACCCCGCATTCGTAGGTCATCTGCTTGGTCTTGGACGGCTTTATCGGACGGAGGACTGAAGCGACACCGAGCATCACCAGGACCAAAACGGCGCCAAGCGCCAAGAAGGCGCCGACAGTCAAGTAGCTCTCAAAATATGGGCTCATGCCTCACAGGTTCCGGGGGAACTGACCGCGGGCGAGTATACGCAACGAGGCTGTTAGGTCGAAGTCAGGCTCCTAGCCTGCCAGCCATGGAAAACACCCCTTCCTATGACGGTTCCGGCCTGGTCAACCTGGTCGCGGAGCTCGAGGTCAGAATGACCGGGACCTCGGTGTTTCCCGGTTTGTCTGACCCTTCACCCGTCCCCAATGCGTCCAGTTATGTGCTGGTTCTTCTCGATGGCCTCGGGGTGAGCCAACTGGACCACGGCGACGCAGGGGCGTTCCGGTCGGCCATGACCGGGGTGTTGGATGCGCCTTTCCCAGCCATGACCAATGTCTCCCTGGCGACGGTGGCAACCGGTCTCTCCCCGTCCCGACACGGTCAGGTGGCGCACCTCACCTGGTACCCGGATCTCGAAATGGTGGTCAACACGCTGAAGTGGGTGACGCTCGGGGGAGATCACGTTGCATACGACTATGCCTCCCTGCTGCCCCGCCCGAATCTCTGGGAGCGGATGCGGACATCCGGGATCGAGCCGATCACGGTCCAACCCGGTGACTTCCAGACATCCCCGCTCACCCGCGAGATGTATCGAGGGGCGCGATTCGAGGGAGCCTGGGACTCCGCTGATCTCGCCGAAGCCACGGTGTCGCTGGCCGCCGAGCCGGGACGTCTCATTTTCACGTACGTGCCATTCGTCGACTTCGCCGGACACGTCTTCGGCCAAGCATCGGATGAGTTCGCCGAGGCGATGAAGCTGGCAGTCAGCGTTTGGGAGGCGATCGTATCCGGCCTACCCCCCGGCGCTGCCGTTGTGGGCACGGCCGACCACGGGCTGATGGAGGTGTCGGAGCAGGACAAACACCTCATCCGGGACCCGAGATTCGACTCGCTCCGATTCGCAGGGGACCCGCGCGGCGTCCAACTCTGGGGCGATCCCGCGCTGATGGTCGATCTCGCCGACTCCCACGGGGGCCGGCTGGCCGATCCGGTCCCGCTGCTGGGGCCCAACATCTCTGCGGATGCCGCTTCCCGTCTGGGCGAGAAGGTCCTGCTCGCCCCGCCGGGCAAGGCCATCCTCCCCCGTGGCTTCGACAAACGTCTCCGCTGCTACCACGGTGGTCTCAGCGACGAGGAACTGAAGATCCCCCTGCTCGTGGGGTGATTGGCTGGTGTTGGTTCGCTGTGCCCGCGGGCAGAGCGTTGCGCTATCCGCTACGCCCTGCACTCCGATGACGTCCGGCTTCACGTATGACGCGCAAGCACTCATGCGGCTCCTCGGTCAACATGGAGTACGTGAGCCTGATCACCTGGATCCCCCGAGCGGCGAGCTCGCCGTCACGTCTCTTGTCAGCCTCCTGGTCTCGCATCCGTCCGTGCCACGGTCGACCGTCCGCCTCGATGACGAGGTCCCAATCCGGGATGAATACGTCGACTCGAGCCGGAGCGCCACCGATCGAGAAGGGAAATTCACGGTGCCAGACAGGGATCTTCGCTCTTCGCAGCAGGCGCTCTAGCAGGGCCTCTAGATAGGTGGAGTCTGGTGTCGGTGCGTCTTCGGAATGCTCGATGACGAGTTGTCCCAGCATCGCTGTGCCTGGTGCACCATCCTCCCGAGCCAGGACCGTCCTGAGTTCGGGCACCGTCACCTTGCCCGCAAGGAGGGCATCCTCCAAGCAGGCCTCGAGCCGTTGTGCGGAAAGGTCGCGAGCCAGCATCATCAGCGTCTCCGCGGTCGACGTCACCTGAAACCCGGCGACTGTCTCGGTCGCCAGAACCGAGAAGTGTTTCGACCGGATGACTCGACCGATCGTCAAGCGGGTGTTCGCGTTGGGCGGAACGACCACGGCCGGACGTCCCTTTCCGAAGCCTCGCAATCCGAGCAGATACGCGGCGGACCGGCCCGCCACGCAAGCCTCCGGCCGGCTGAGAACCGCCGCAGCCATCTGACGCTCCCACTTCGGCGGTGCGGACGCCAGCGCGAACACATTCGGACACATCCGAATCCACTCGCCGGACTCGACCCGCCGCCCGACCGCGAATCGATCGAATCCGGCCTCCCGCAGCTGCAGCCTGTTGAACACTCCGTACTGATGGCTGGCGACCTCGTTGACCCGTCTCATGTCCCCCACACCCCGAGCTTGCGCGGGTCCGGGGGCGTCTTCAACCTCCTTGTGCCCACACGCGAGTGCGCGGCGTGGCGCTCAGCGCAACGCTGTGCCCCCGGGCAACACGAGGACGTCTGACGTCGAAGATGCTTTCCCGGGCTTCTGCCTAGACTCGGGGCCGGCCTTCGAGGGAGTGGGATCGAAGGCTCTTGTCGCGTACAGGAGTGTTTCCTTTGAATTCCGAAGCAATTCGATTCGGTCTGCGGCGGCTGGCCGGCAACTACCGATGGACCTGGTCGGCGTCGACCCGAGACTTGCTCAACCGGCTTCCCGGTAACGACGGGATGAGCCATCCGGTGGCCCTGGTCGGCAGTCTCTCCGACGACCACATCGCCGCCCTGGCGGCCGACCAGCGGTTCGTCGACAACCTTCAATCTGCGCTCGCCGAGCTCGAGGTATCTCTCGAGACTCCCACCGAGCCTTCGATCGCCTACTGCTCTCCCGAGTTCGGGTTGAGCGCCCTGCTCCCCCAATATGCCGGCGGCCTCGGAGTCCTGGCCGGGGATCACCTCAAGACCGCCAGCGACCTGGCCACCCCCATGGCCGGTGTCGGCCTCTTCTACTCCGAAGGCGTCTTCCGCCAGATCATCGAAGACGGTCGCCAGACCGAGAGGTATCACACGATCGACCCTCTCGAAGTCGGTGCCGTCGACACCGGGTTCACTGTGGAGATCCCGTTCCCGGGCCGTGACGTCGCAGCGAAGGTGTGGCGCATCGACGTGGGACGGGTCCCGCTGCTGCTCCTCGACACAAACATCGACCGTAACTCGGATCACGATCGCCGCATCACCGACCGCCTCTATGCCGGCGACCGGGCCCACCGGCTGGAGCAGGAGATGGTGCTCGGCGTAGGCGGAGCCCGGGCACTGGCCGCGATGGGCTGGGACATCGCGCTCCATCACCTCAACGAGGGTCACGCAGGGTTCATCGTTCTCGAGCTCATAGACCGCATCAACGGCACCACCCCGCTCGAGGACGCCCGGGCCCAGGTGCGCCAGGGACTGGTCTTCACCACCCACACACCGGTACCGGCCGGTATCGACCGATTCCATTCCGACATCTGCCGTCCCTATCTCGAGGTTTGGGCCGAGCGCTGGGACGTGCCGGTCGACGACCTGTGGAGCCTTGGGGCGGATCCAGACGACGACACCATGTTCAACATGGCTGCCCTATGCCTTCGCAGTGCCCGGACTGCGAACGGAGTCTCCGAGCTGCACGGTCAGGTCAGTCGCAAACTGTTCGCAGGCGTGGGAATCGGCGACGACATCGGCTTCGTGACCAACGGAGTCCATGCCCGCACCTGGACCGCCCCCCACACCCAGACTCTCCTCGACGAGACAGCCGGCGCGACGTGGTCGGACGGTGACCAATCTGCCTGGGAGCGTGTGACCGCGATCGATGACGAGACCCTGGCGGCCAACCGGGGCCAGTCGTCACGAGTGCTGGCAGACCTGGTCGCCGACAAGACGGGCGAGACCATCGATCCCGATGCCCTCATCATCGGATTCGCTCGTCGTTTCGCCCCATACAAGAGGGCGTCGTTGTTCCTGAAGCGGCCCGATCTCCTGGAAGGGATCATGCACGACGACCATCGGCCCGTTCACTTCGTTTTCGCCGGGAAGGCCCACCCGTCGGATCAGACCGGCAAGGGCCTGGTGGCAGCCCTCATCGAGGCCACCGGCGTCGACCTCTGCAACGGCCGGCTCACATTCATCCCTGACTACGAGATGGATATCGCTTTGGCGATGGTGCAGGGCACAGACATCTGGCTGAACAACCCGATTCGGCCCCGCGAGGCGTCTGGAACCAGCGGCGAGAAGGCCGTCCTGAACGGGTCCTTGAACTGCTCGATCCTGGACGGATGGTGGGCAGAGATGTACGACGGTCGCAATGGTTGGGAGATCACACCCAGCCCGGCTACCGATGACGAGACCCGAGACCTCGAAGAGGCCACGTCGATGCTGGAGACGATCGCCGGCATCGCCGCCGAATACCACGAGTCCCCCTCGATATTCCTGGGCCGTGTGAGGCACTCGTGGGTCTCGCTGGGCCCGCGGGTCACTTCGGCTCGAATGCTGCGGGAGTATGGCGAACGCGTCTACCGCACCTGACTCGACTCGAGGACACTCAAGATCCCGTGGAGCGGGATGCTGACCCAGTCGGGACGGTTGTTGACCTCGTACTCAAGCTCATACGCTGCTTTCTCGACGATCAATGCGTCGAGCAGGAGTCGGAAGTGGCGGGGTTCGTCGGGAACGATGCTGGAGCCGCCGACGGCCTTCCGGTAGCCCTCGAGAAAGGCCGCCGACAGAAAGCTGTGGATGGTCTCCGTCCACTGCTCGAGGACCATCCGAGCTTCCTCGTCGATCCCGCTCTCGGCGACTTGCCTCATCGCCATGACGACGGCGTAGTGATACGAGCGGATCATCCCCGCCACGTCGCGCAGAGCCAACCGTTTCAGACGGCGCTGGCTCAGCGGTCGCTGAGGCTCTCCTTCGAAGTCGATGATGTAGAAGTCGTTGCCGGTGAACAGCACCTGCCCGAGGTGATAGTCACCATGAATGCGGATGCGGTCGCATTCGATCCGCTCGGCCATGATGGTCTTGAGCTTGTCCAGCAGCTCCGCCTCCGACGCCACTGCCCGGTCGATCAGATCACCGTCGCCGGTGTCCAGCTTGGATCGTCTTCGACGCAACAGGGCGAGGCTGGTGCGAACCGCAGATCTGATCGCTTGATAGACCGAACGCTGTTGCAGTGTCGACATCGGCTCGGGGGCAAACACGGGGTCGGTCGGGTCGGCCGCGAGATGGAGGTGTAGCTCGCCAGTGCGCTGGCCGAGCAGCGACGCCTCGGCCAGGTGGGCGCCGATCAGCTCGGCCGCGCCGTCCAGCTCGGCAGCGGTTACGTCGAGGGGATGTTTAACCCTCGCCGGGACACCACGTCCTCCTTTGGACGCCAGAATCGTCTCCAGGGCGAGCACCACACCATCGAATGTGTGCTCGAGGAGATCGTGGTGGCCGGGCACGTAGTCCTGAAAGAACCCGAGCACCGACTCCTCACCATCGACTTCGGCCATCACCAGGCCCCGGCTCCGGGGAGTGTGCTCGAAGCGTCGCACCTCGGTCAGGTGGCGGCCCACCTCCACCTCCGGGTTCGACCCCGCCTCCAGTTTGCGGAACAGCTTCATCATCAGCTGATCGCCGAAGAAGACCGACGTGTTCGACTGCTCCGCGGACCCGGCCCTGACCGGCTCTTCCCCGGCGATCGTGCGGAGACGGGTAGACCCGGGAACCGGCACGGAGAAGAGCGTGGCCCGCCGTCCGCCGACCTTCCGCCTGCCCGATGCGAGGCGCAGCAACTCATGGGCGAACTCCGGAAGGCCCATGCCGTCATATACGACCGCAGTCTCCTCCAGACCGCTCACGTCGGCGATCACGATCTCCCCCCGCTCGGTGAGCATGTGATCCGCCTCATCACCCCGGGCCAGAGCCAGGGGCATGACGTAGGTCTCCGCCTCGGCGTCGACGTACTCGATCCTGAGGAAGGCGAGACGGGCCCCGGACGCCGGCATCTCGACGAGATCGACGAGCTCGGTCTCCCGGACGGTGCGCGCCTTGCTGCGGAACCAGCGTCTCCGCCCGATGTCGGAGGCGAGAGCCCGCTGCAATTGTCCCCGTGCCCGCCAGACGGCGCCGGCGTCGTCTCCACGGAGGCTGATGCGCGGACGCCCATCCTCGACCTCCTCGGACTCCGGGGCGAGGGAGTACCAATAGACGTCGTGCGGCCCCAGGGTCAGGTGGTAGGGACCTTCACCGATTATGGGGAAGCGGGCCCGCCCCAGCACCTCGACGGGCTCGACGCCCACGAAGTCGTTCAGCTCCACGGTCACCGGCTGGGTGTGGCGGGAGAGGTTGGCCACCACGAGGACGGCGGAGTCGTCGAGACGTCGGAGAAAAGCCAGGACCTTCAGGTTGTCGTTCGGGACGATTTCGAATGCGCCCTGCGACAGCTCCGGGAGACTCTTGCGCAGGGCGAGTGAGCGCTTCATCCACCACCAAAGTGAGTTCGGGTTCTCCCGCTGCACCTCGACATTCACCGACTCGAAGTGATACTGAGGATCGGTGATCACCGGGAGATAGAGACTATGCGGGTTGGCCTCGGAGAACCCTGCATTGCGGTCGCCGGACCATTGCATGGGGGTTCGGACCCCGTTGCGATCACCGAGATAGATGTTGTCGCCCATCCCGATCTCGTCGCCGTAGTAGATCACAGGGGTGCCGGGCAGACTGAGGAGCAGGGCGTTCAGGAGCTCGATCTCGCGACGGTTGTTGCCCAACAGCGGGGCGAGACGGCGACGGATACCGAGGTTGATCCTCATCCTGGGGTCACGGCCGTAGACCCGGTACATGTAGTCGCGCTCCTCGTCGGTGACCATCTCCAGTGTCAGCTCGTCATGGTTCCGCAGGAAGATCGCCCAGGCCGTCCCATCGGGAACCTCAGGGGTTTGGTCGAGGATGTCGATCACCGGGAAGCGGTTCTCCATTCGCAGTGCCATGAAGAGACGCGGCATCAGAGGGAAATGGAACGACATGTGGCACTCGTCGCCATCGCCGAAGTAGGCAACCGCGTCCTCGGGCCACTGATTGGCCTCGGCGATGAAGAGACGGTCCTCGTACCGCGAGTCCAACCGAGCCCGGAGCTTCTTGAGGAACTCATGGGTCGGTGCCAGGTTCTCGCACATGGTCCCCTCCTCTTCATAGAGGTAGGGCACAGCGTCGAGGCGGAGCCCGTCTACTCCCATGTCGAGCCAGAAGTCGAGGACATCGAAGACGGCTTCGTGGACCGCCGGGTTCTCGAAGTTGAGATCGGGCTGATGGGAGAAGAATCGATGCCAGTAGTACGCCCCGGCAACTGGGTCCCAGGTCCAGTTGGAGGTCTCGGTGTCAGAGAAGATGATCCGGGCGTCTTTGTACCGGTCAGGGTCATCGGACCAGACGTAGAAGTCGCGCTCTGGGCTGCCCTCCGATGAGTTGCGGGCCCTTTGAAACCAGAAGTGCTGGTCTGAGGTGTGGTTGATCACCAGCTCGGTGATCACCTTGATGTCCCGGTCGTGGGCCGCCTGCAGCAAACGGCGGAAGTCGCGCATGGTCCCGTATGCGGGGTTTATCGACTTGTAGTCGGCGATGTCATAGCCGTCGTCACGGAGCGGGGACGGGTAGAAGGGGAGCAGCCAAAGGGCCGTGACTCCGAGGTCACGCAGATAGTCGAGCTTGGTGGTGAGGCCCCGGAAGTCGCCGATGCCGTCGCCACTCTCGTCGCGGAAGGCGCGCACATGGGCCTCGTAGATGATCGCGTCGTGGTACCAACGGGGTTCAGACGTAGTAGTCAAAACCCTCCTCTGTCTTGACCTGGCCCTGCACGGCGAACACATGGGCGGGGATCCCGCCCGGGTCGAGCTGCACGAAGTTGTGGGCGCCGTCCCACTGGTAGCGGCGGTCCGTTAGGAGGTCACGAACCATGAACCGCTCCCCCGACTCCAGGCCGAGCGATCGCAGGTCGAGGGTGACCCAACCCGATTGGACGTGATGGGGGTCCAGGCTGGCCACGACCAGGACCACATCGTCGCCCGATCGTTTCGAATAGCCGATGATCATCTCGTTGTCGCTGTCGTGGAAGACGATCTCTCCGAGACGTTGCAGCGCCGGATGACGCCTCCGGGCCAGGTTCACTTGCCTGATGACGGGGGCCAGGGAGTCGGGCCGATCCAGGTCCCAGTCCCGGATCTGATACTTCTCCGATTCGAAGTACTCCTCCGAACCTTGCCGAAGCGGGCGATTCTCCATCAGCTCGAAGGCAGGCCCGTAGATCCCACAGGCAGGGCTGAGGGTCCCGGCGAGAACGTATCTCGACACGAACGCCGCCCGGCCCCCGGTTTGCAGCTCCTCGGTGAGGATGTCAGGGGTATTGGGCCAGAACGCCGGTCGGAAATAGTGGCTGACCTCGGCGATATCCGCCATGTAATGGGTCAGCTCCCACTTGCTGCTCCGCCACGCGAAATAGGTGTACGACTGGTTGAACCCGGCCTTGGCAAGACGGTGCATGACAGCGGGTCGGGTGAACGCCTCGGCGAGCATGATCACATCGGGATGCTCCGACCTGACCGCCGGGAGGGCCCACTCCCAGAAGGGGAATGCCTTGGTGTGCGGGTTGTCGACGCGGAAGATGCGTATCCCCTCTTCGATCCAGTGGTCGAACACCCCCTTGAGGGCGAGCCAGAGACCCTCGGGGTCGGAAGTCTCAAAGTCGATCGGGTAGATGTCCTGATACTTCTTCGGTGGGTTCTCGGCATATTGGATTGTTCCGTCGGGGCGATGCTTGAACCACTCGGGATGCTCGGTGACCCATGGGTGGTCGGGAGAGCACTGGAAGGCGATGTCCAGAGCCAGCTCGATTCCCCTCGCCGATGCGGCATCCCGAAGCGAGCGAAAGTCTTCGATGCTCCCGAGGTCAGGGTTTATGGCGGTGTGCCCACCATCGGCCGATCCGATGGCCCAAGGCACGCCGGGGTCGTCGTCGCCCACCTCGAGCGTGTTGTTCGGGCCCTTGCGATGGGTTTCCCCGATTGGGTGGATAGGCGGGAGATACAGGACGTCGAAACCCATGCCCGCCACGTAGTCGAGACGATCCTCGACGTCGGAGAAGGTCCCGTGCTCCCCGTCCTTCTTAGACCAGGAGCGGGGAAAGAGCTCATACCAGGAGGAGAACGTGGCCTTCTCACGATCGACAACGACCGGCCATCTCATGTGTGATCTCGTGGCACGGGACCGATCGGGATAGGTATTCCCCAAGAGCACGCTCTCCTGGCTGGTGGCGCGTGTAATGCGGTCCTTGGTGGGTGTTGAATCGCCGAGCTCGGCTGCGATCTCGGAGAGACGCTTCGAGTCGTCTCCACGGGCTCGGTCTGCTGCCTCCGAATAGAGACGCGCCCCGACCTGGAGCTCGACCGACACATCGACACCGGCGTCGACCTTCTTCTCGAGCCCGTCCAGCCAGGTGGCAAAGTGATCCACCCAGCCAACGATCTCGAACTGCCACAGACCCAGCTCGTGCGGAGTGAACGAGGCTCGCCATCGATCGTTTCCGAGAAGCTCCATTGGGGTCTCCGACCAGGTACCAGAGGCGGCGCGCTGGTAGCGGAGCACGCTACGGACGACATCATGGCCGTCGGCGAAGACGTCGGCCTCGACCACCACTGGATCTCCGAGAGGGGACTTCGCCGGGAATCGCCCGCCATCGACCTCCGGGGACACGGACTCGATGACGACTCGCTTGTCGGTTGCCCGCAAATCGGCCATAGGTGCCGAATCTAGTTGTGCGTCGGCCCAGTGCTACCTGCGTCGGTCCGCCGCCGGCATGTGCGGCATCACCGAGTCCACGTAGACGTCGCGGCCGGTGCGCCGGTCGACGTTCGACATCGCATCGTCGAGGATTTCGAGAAAACCCGGCTCGAGATCCTGGTCGAGAGCCCTTCGGGTCAAAGCGACGACCCTCCCTGCCTGACGGAGGACGAACACGGCTTCCAGCCCGGCGATGTCGTCGAAGAACCACCCGCATGAGGTGTACATCAACATCACGCGGTGCTGGATCTCGAGAAGGTCGATGGCCAGCTGACGCTGCTCGGCGGTGAGGCCGGGCCGGCCGTGATCGTCGAGGAACGAGTCAACCGATCGACCGAGGATGACTTCGATGTAGTGATCCCGGGCGTCCCAGGGGTCGCGAAGAACCGTGGCACCCCGAGACTCGAAGACATCGACCAACTCGTCACGGACATAGTCGAGGGCATCGCGCAGATGGGTGCGCCAGGCCTGGTTCCAGTCCGGGTGCTCTCCGGTCGAGCATCCACAATCTCCCCGCCAGCGGTCGACGCCGTGGGCACAGCTCCAGGAGGTTCCCTGTATGACCCGGGCTATTCGGGTCGGTGGGTGCTGGGCGAGAAAACGGCCATATGTGGTCAGGTCGACGTCGGGATCGTTCTCGAGCTGTTCGATCGCCTTGGCAAGGGCCATCTCCCCGTGACGGTGATGGTGTCCGTAGGTCTCGCCGTCCGTGGCCACATGAGAGAGCCGGGGACGGTCGCCCGGCTCCCCGAGCGCTTGCACGAGCCGTTTGGCCAATAGCGCCCCGTCCTCGAGCAGACCGTTGAAGGCGATCTCTTGAGAGAGCGGCCCGTTGTAGAAGAACACGGCGATGCGCCGACCGCCGAAGAGCTGAACCTCGTAAGGCATTGTCGTGTCGATGGAGCCGCCGACCACGTCGGTCCAAGCTCCGTCTTCGAGAACGGCCGCGGCCTGATACGGCGAGAGAATCGTGTACTTGATGCCCGATTCAGCCATCAACTCGAGGCTCTCCAGGTCGACCGCGGTCTCCGGGAGCCACATCCCCTCCGGCTCCCGCCCGAATCGGTGCACGAAATCGGCCTTTCCCCACAGGATCTGAGTTCGCTTGTCGCGCCGGGTCGACAACGGAAGGATCGTGTGGTTGTAGGTGTGGGCCACTGCCGTGCCATGACCATCGAATCGATCCATGGACGCCCGGTCGGCAGCGAGGATCGCCCGATAGGTCTCGCTGCGATGGTCCTCGAGCCAATCGAGGAGCGTCGGGCCCCAATCCGAGCTGACATACTCGTAGTTGTTCACCCGACGGCGGACCGAGCCGTCTTCCCCGAGGATCTCCGCCTTGGTGTTGGGCTCATAGCACTCCGAGGTGATCCGCTCGTTCCAGTTGTCATAGGGCGCGGCCGAGGGCTGGTTGCCGACGACGCCGGTGAAGGGATTCTCCCGGGGAGGCTGATACCAGTGACCATGTATGCAGACGTAGCTGCGCTGGCTCAATGCGAGCATCAAAATAGCGGTGAACGCCCGGCTAGCCGAGGCTCGAAGGCGTCATTCCTCCTCGTCGCCATCTTCCCGTGGGCGAGGCGCCTGCTTGAAGACGACCGTCGCCAGCGGCGGGAGCGTGACATCTATCGACTCGGGACGGCCCCGATTCGGTACGGAGAGCGGACCGGTGTCCGCACCGCCGAGATTCCCCTGGCCCGAACCACCGTAGATCTCGGCGTCGGAGTTCAGGATCTCCACCCAATGGCCGGGCCCGGGGACGCCGATCCGGTATTCGTGGCGGGGCACCGGGGTCAGGTTGTGCACGACGAGGAGAACCTCGTCACCCGTCCTCCTGAAGTAGGCCAGCACCGAGTTCTCGGAGTCGTTCACCACGGCCCACTCGAACCCCTCGGGCTTGGTGTCCGTCTCATGCAGCGCCGGGTAGTCACGGTAGAGGCGGTTGAGGTCGCCGACCAGACGGGAGATGCCGCCATTGTTCGCATGGTCGCCGAGAACCCAGTCGACCTGACCTTCGTGGGCCCACTCCGTGGGCTGTGCCAACTCCCCACCCATGAACAGCAGCTTCTTGCCCGGCTGGGTCCACATCTGACAGAGGAGGAGGCGGAGATTGGCGAATCTCTGCCACTCGTCGCCGGGCATCTTGGCAAACAAGGAGCCCTTGCCGTGTACCACCTCGTCGTGGGACAGCGGGAGCATGAAGTTCTCGGTGAATGCGTAGACGCCACGGAATGTGAGCTCGTGGTGGTGGAAGCTCCGGTGGATCGGGTCTTCTGACATGTATTGGAGGGTGTCGTGCATCCACCCCATGTCCCATTTCATCCCGAATCCGAGACCCCCGAGAAATGTGGGCCTGGACACCATGGGCCATGCCGTGGACTCCTCGGCGATGGTCTGGACGTCGGGGTATTCGAGATAGACCGTCTCGTTGAGCCGGCGCAGGAAGGAGATCGCCTCCAGGTTCTCCCGCCCCCCGTACTCATTGGGTATCCACTCGCCTTCCTCACGTGAGTAATCGAGATAGAGCATGGAAGCCACGGCATCGACCCGCAGACCGTCGATGTGGTACTTGTCTAACCAGAAGAGGGCGTTGCTGATCAGGAAGGAGGGAATCTCGGTGCGGCCATAGTTGAAGATCAATGTCCCCCAGTCGGGGTGGGCGCCCAAGCGGGGGTCGGCGTGCTCATAGAGGTGGGTGCCGTCGAAGTATCCGAGACCGTGCTCGTCGTTGGGGAAGTGGGACGGCACCCAGTCGAGTATCACGCCGAGACCTGCTCGGTGACAGGCGTCGACGAAGGCCATGAAGTCCTGTGGCGTGCCGTAGCGGGATGTCGGGGCGAAGTAGCCGGTCGTCTGATAGCCCCACGACCCGTAGAAAGGATGCTCGGCGATGGGGAGCAACTCGATGTGGGTGAATCCGAGGTCGGTGGCGTAGGCCGGGAGCTGTTCGGCCATCTCGACATAGGTCAGCGGGCGGCCGCCCTCGCCGCGTCGCCACGACCCGAGATGGACCTCGTAGACGCTGATGGGCGAGTCGAGCGAGTTGCGGGCGGCCCTGTCTGTCATCCACGACGTGTCGCCCCACTCATAGTCGAGCGTCCAGATCTTGGATGCCGTGTTGGGCGGGGTCTCGTGATGAAAGCCGAACGGATCGGCCTTCTCCACGGAGTAGTCACCGTTGACGATGAAGTACTTGTAGGCGGCAGGCGGTGCCGCCCCGGGGGTGACTCCCTCCCAGATGCCCGACAGGCCCCTTGGTCGCAGTGGCTCCGTTTCGGGGTTCCACCCGTTCCAGTCACCGACCACCGAGACCCGGTCGGCGTTGGGCGCCCAAACGGCGAAGTGAGTTCCGTCCTCCACCGGGTGGGCGCCCAGCTTCTCGTAGAGACGGCTGTGTGTGCCTTCGTTCCAGAGATAGAGATCGTCTTCGCTGAGGAGTGGGCTGTCTGGGGCTTTGACCAACGTGGTCTCTTTCGCTTGCCTCCAACCGAGGCTAACGATCGCACAGAGTCATTCAGATCCAGTTACCCGTACCCGGGAGAGCCAACGATCTGCGACGTCGAAGAAGGGCTCTTGGTGGTTCTCCAGCGCAGCGACGATTCGATCGGTCTCGGACCTCGCCCGGCGGATCATCTCCTCGGTGTAGCCGTATTGGACCTGGTGGATCTCGAACTCGTCTTCGTCCTCGATGACGATCTCGTTTTCGACGGTGATCCCGATGTCCAGATCGAGATCGATCATCTCGTAGCGATTCGCCGAGACCCAGACCGGGGGCGTCACGATGTCGACGAAGAGCAGGTAGTTGTGGGATCCGACACCGTTGTAATGGAGGTGCCACCACTCACCGCGTGGCGCGCAGAAGACGGCGGGCTCGCTGGTGGGCCGCACCGTCTCCTCCCCTTTCCATCGCTTGGTCCCCACGGCGAGCCCAATCCATGCACCCCAATCGTCTTCGCCCAGCCAGTACCCACCCTCGAAGCCCCAGTGGAGGACGTCCGGGTTCTTGTAGAACTGGACGGTGACCGGCCGCATCGGGGTCAAGCTAGATGGTTTCAGTCGGTGGCGATGTAGAACGCCCAGACTGCGAGCGCGAAGAACCCCAGCGCCAACGCGGTGTGCACCAGTTTGAACGGGAGCGGCCCGTCACCCGCCCAGTTGACGACGAGGCTCCTCACCCACAAGACCACCGTGAAGACGGAGAAGGCCAGCAGCGCAGGTTTGCGGGTCGAAGCCAGTTGCGGGATGACCAGAGTCGCCGCCGCGTACAAGCCGATCACCAAGGAACCCCCGATCCGAACCCAGGCACCGAAGCCTTCGTCGCTGGTGAGTAGACCGATCCGACCACCCCAGGCGATGAGAGTCCAGACTGTGATGGAGACGGCCAGTGCCCGCAGCACCAGTGCTGTGCTCATCCCCCGATATAGGACATCTCGACGGGAACAGACATTCGGGCTGTGTTGGAGGAGCGAATCTCCGAGTAGCGGTCGTCGCGCTTGGCCCAAACCTCGTCGATCACGCCACCGAGGTCGCCGCCGGAGCGGATCACATCGCGAAGGCTGGTCCCACCCGAGGCAAACAGACATGTGTAGAAGGTGCCCTCGGCCGAGATCCGGGCTCGTGTGCACGAGCCACAGAACGGTTTGGTGACGGAGGCGATGACGCCCACTTCTCCACTCCCGTCGAGATAGCGAAAGCGGTTGGCGACTTCGCCGGGATAGTTCGAAGGCACCGGTTCCACCGGGAACGCCGAATGAATCGCCTCGACCATCTCCACCGCCGGCACCACGTCGTCCATCCGCCATCCGTTGGTGTTTCCCACATCCATGAACTCGATGAAACGGACGATGTGACCGGTCCCCTTGAAATGCCGGGCCATGTCGACCACGGCGTGCTCGTTGACACCACGCTTGATCACGGCGTTCACTTTGATCGGAGCCAGACCCGCCTGTGCCGCTACGTCGATGGCCTCGAGGACCGTGGATACCGGGAAGCCGACGTCATTCATCTTCTGGAACGTCGGATCGTCCATGGCGTCGAGGCTGACCGTTACTCGATTCAGCCCGTTGGCGACGAGGTTCTCGGCCTTTCGCGCCAGGAGAGAGGCATTGGTGGTCAGGGTGAGGTCCTCGACCCCGTCCACGGCGGCGATTATTCCGATGAGGTCCTCTACGCCTTTGCGAAGCAGAGGCTCCCCACCCGTGATGCGCACCTTGGTGACCCCGCGAGCTACGAAGTGGCGGACGACGGAGTCGATCTCTTCGAACGTGAGGAGCTGGTCCCGCGGTAGAAACTCATATCCGGGACCGAAGACTTCTTTGGGCATGCAGTAGGTGCAGCGGAAGTTGCATCGGTCGGTCACCGATATCCGCAGATCCCCAAGGGGCCGGTCGAAGACGTCCGTGGCGGTTGTCACACCCCAAAGACTAAGTGGTCTGAGCCTGCAATCGACCCGGCACCGGAGGTGGACCGGTCCGGGCGTGGATCTTGGGCCGTTTGGCCCAGACAGAAGGAAACGGCCACCGTCGATATGGACAGGGGAAGTCACCGTGATAGGAGTGGGCGCGCATGGATGCGACACGAGATCGTGAAACCAGGATTCCCTGCAGACACGAAGAGACCCGATCAGCGACGATCGCAGGCTTGAGACGAACTGTGTGCCAGCGATGTGGTCGGGTATCGGTCGACTTCGTCGAGGATGTTTTCGCCGAAGAGCGCAAACAGCTCGGTAAGCACACCGCCTGATACGGCCCGGACCGCCCGATGACTAGTCACCATGCGTGAGATCGCAATGACCCTCGAGTTCCACACCTCGATGACGATCTAACCCATATGAGCTTGAGTTTTCGATCGAAGCGCCGGAATGCGGACAAGTGCTCGCACCCGACCCAGATCCGGCTGGAGATCGCCGGGATGAGCCGGGCGGTCTGCGAGGACTGCGGACGGGTGAGCGTCACCTACATCGACGATCACCTTCATCGGACCAAGCAGCGTCAGCCCGCCAAGGAGACTGTGGCCTCCTGACGCCATGTCGCAAACCACGCTCCGAGCCCGAGTGGCAGCACCAGGAGCGGGACCAGCCAGCCGAGCCACGGCAGATACCAGACGAGCCCGACCACGATCGAGCCGGCCAGGATCGCACCGTAGAGCTCGAATCGCTTGAAGATCACTCCGCCGAGCCACCCGACGACCGGTGCGCCCGCCACCAGCGCGAGGGCGAAGGAGAGACCGGACAACGCCAGGATCAGCGGGATCAGGACCAACAACAGGGGGAACGCCGCCGCCGCCGGTGCCAGACCGACGATCAGGGCGGTCAGCCCCACGGCGAGCAGCGGGGCGAACACGATCGGCGCACCAGCCAACCATCTTCGGATCGGTGCGCGACCGACCTCACTGATGGCCCGCGAGGTCCGTCCCGGCCAGCCGTAGGCAGTCGTCAAGGCGGCGATCGACAAGAAGAGAATCACCATGAACCGCCCCAAGAGGCTGAGAGCGCGGACACGAATGTTCGGTGGCAGCGGCTCCTTGGACACGATGGCCCCTTGTGACGTCACGCGATCCAGCCCATCAGCCTCGTTTCCGGAGCGATAGCCGAAGTCGCCTCCGACGTTCAATGCGGCTACCACGTCCAAACGGCTCACAACGACATCGACGTCCCCGGCCACAGAGCCCGCCAACTCGAGATTCCTCTGGGTGCCGAGAACATCGCCACCGACCGCGCCCAGGACCGCCACATCCCATCCCCAGATCAGCACATCGCCGGCGACGTCGGAATCTCGACCCAACACCACGTTGACCGCAGCCGTCACCACGTCTCTTCCCACGGAGCCGTCGATTCCGAGACGGCGTCCACTGACCCTGAGCGAGCCCTCCACCTCGCCCTCCACCGTGACCGACGGCGCCACGGCCGTGACCGAGCCGGTCACCGTGCCGGTGATGACGACCTCTTCGGCGGCGAAAGCTACGAGATCTCCATCGAGGGTCCCGTCGACGACGACCCGAATGGCGCCGGCATACAGGTCCTCGGGAAAGACGTCGTCGGCCTGGATGATCACGATCTCGGAGTTCGAAGTCTCGGCGGCCGTGGCCGGGAGGGCGACCGCGAGCAAGGCGGCGCAGACACCGGCCGCCACGAGGACTTGTCTAGAGAGGTAGCGCATCGGCCGCGAGGCTGAGGAGTGAGCCAGGCAGGATGCCCCACAGGATCGTCGTCCCCACCGCCACGATCAGTACCCAACGGCTCGTCGCCGGGACGTCGAGGTCGGCGGCCTCGCTCTCATCCATGTACATCGCCACGATTATCCGCAGATAGAAGGCGAATGCGATCACCGAGGCCAGCACGGCCACGATCACCAGCCACCGGAACCCGCTATTCCAGGCCTGGGTGAAGACGCCGAACTTGGCGATGAACCCTGAAGTCACCGGAAGACCGGCCATGCCCAGGAGGAGCACCGTGAACGACCCGGCGAGGAATGGGCTCCTCCGGCCAAGACCCCGGAAGGACTCCAACGAGGACTCCGCGTTTTCCGCCCCGCTCACGGCGGCTGCGACAGCGAAGGCTCCGACCAGCTGCAGCGAGTAGACGACCAGGTAGAACAGGACACCTTCAGTCGTGCCGCCGACGACGCCCGTCAGGATGAAGCCGGCGTGGGCTACACCGGAGTAGGCGAGCATCCGACGCACGTCGTCCTGGACCAGGGCGAGGGTGGATCCGACCAGCATCGAAAGGGCCGCTATCGCCGCGACGATCGGGAGCCAGTCCGCATCGAGCGTCTCGACCCCTGCCAGGAGGATCCTGGTGATGGCCACGAACCCGGCGATCTTGGCCACCGCGGCCATGTAGCCGACAAGCCCTGCCGGCGCCCCCTGATAGACGTCGGGAGCCCAGGAGTGGAATGGCGCCGCCGACACCTTGAAGCCAAGCCCGACCACCACCAGCCCGAGCCCGATCAGGATGACGGCAGGAGAGAAGACAACGAAACCGGCAAGGAAATCGCGAATGCCCAGAATCTCGAACTCACCCGTGCCGGCATAGAGGAGCGCAACACCGTAGATGAAGATCGCTGACGCGAACGAGCCGAGCAGGAAGTACTTGATTGCGGCCTCATCCGAGCGAGCCCTCTCCCGCGACATGCCGGCGAGCACGTACAGCGCGATCGATCCCACCTCGAGACCGAGGAACATCATGACCAGGTTGTTGGCGGCCACCATGATGGAGAAACCCGAAGTCGCCAAGAGGACCAGGGCGATCGCCTCGGCGGAACGCCGACCCAAGCTGTCGATGTACTTCCAAGCGGCCATCAGACCAAAACCTGTCACTGCGAGGAGTGCGAACCGGCCAAAGATGGCGAGCCCGTCCATCAGCACGAGGCCCGAGAAGACGACCAGGTCTCCGGTGGTGCCGAGCTCGACCGAGTCGCCGGCCTGGAACCACTGCAGCACCGAGAAGGCCGCTGCGAACACGATCGAGCCGGCTGCGATCGTCCCCAGGACGTTTGCCTCGGGCTTCCACTGGACCTCAACGAGGAGCACACCCGCCGCACCTACAGCCAGAAGCACCTCGGGAAGGATCGCCAACCAGGAGATCTCGGGGGTGATCACTCTTCCTCACCTCCAGCCACGAACACGTCACCGAGACGACCCGGCGCCGGAACCTGGTAGTCGGTCGATGCCTCGATGTGATCGAGCACGGCTTCGGTCGAAGGGGCGATCTTGTCGAGGAGGATGTTCGGATACAGACCGAGCAGCAGCACCAGGGCGGCGAGTGGCGCCAGGAGCGACACCTCCCTGACCGAGAGGTCGGACAGCATCTTGTTCTCCTCCTTCTCTGGAACGCCGGTGAACACCCGCTCATAGGCCCACAGGAGATAGATGGCGGCGAGGATCACTCCGGAGGCGGCAATGATCGCCAGCACGGGAAGTGTCGTGTAGCTGCCGATGAGGACCAGGAACTCCCCGACGAACCCGTTCAGCCCGGGCAGGCCGATCGAGGCGAAGATCATGAAGAGGAAGAAGCCTGCGAACACTGGCATCACCTTCTGAAGACCCCCGAACTCGGAGATCTCCTTGGTGTGACGACGCTCATAGATCATGCCCACGAGGAGGAACAACGCCCCGGTCGTCAGACCGTGGTTCACGTTCTGGATCACCGCACCCTGGAGACCGCCCGAGGTGAGTGCGAAGGTGCCGAGGACGATGAAGCCGAGGTGACTCACCGACGAGTAGGCGACGAGTTTCTTGAGATCGGGCTGGACGATGGCCACTGCCGCGCCGTACACGATGCCGATCACGGCGAGGATGCCCATGACCCAGATGGCGTCCACGGACGCCTCGGGGAACAGTTGCAGGTTGAAGCGGAGCAAACCGTAGGTTCCCAGCTTCAGCATCACGCCGGCCAGGAGGATCGAGCCCGCGGTCGGCGCCTCGGTGTGAGCGTCGGGAAGCCAGGTGTGCAACGGGAACACCGGGACCTTGATGGCGAAAGCGAGGGCGAAAGCTGCGAAGAGCCAGCGTTCGGCCCCGCCCGAGAGGGCGAGCCCCGAGAGATCGGCCAGAGCAAACGAGGGTGCTCCGACCTGCTCGTTGTGGAGGACGGCGAGGGCGATGATCCCCGCCAGCATCAAGGCCGAACCGAAAGCGGTGTAGATGAAGAACTTCATCGCCGCGTACACCCGTCGCTCGCTCCCCCAGATCCCGATGATGAAGTACATCGGGGCGAGGATCGCTTCGAAGAAGATGAAGAAGAGGAACAGGTCCAGGGCTACGAAGACCCCGATCATCCCCGCCTCGAGTAGCAGCGTATAGACCACGAACTCTTTGGTTCGTTTCGTGACCTTGGTCGACGCCCCGAGCGCGATCGGGACGAGGATCGTCGTCAGCAGCACCATCGGCATCGAGATGCCGTCGATGCCGAGATTCCATGCGATCCCCCACGGCTCGTACCAGGAGTGGAACTCAGTGAGCTGCATGGCGCTCTGTGGTTCGAATACGGCGAAGACGTAGAGGGCAAGACCCAGCGGCATCACCGACAATGCAACCCCCATCGGCAGATGCAGCTCTCGACGAGCTGGCGGGGTCGACATCACCACGAGGGCACCGACCACAGGCAGAAGGACGAGCCAGGTCAGCATGTTGACGGCCCTGTGAATGCGGTGGAAGCACGGTCTGAGCGGCGTCTGCTCGCGGCAAGGTGTCGTTTCACGGAGACCGAATGCCGTCCATTGATGAGGGTGGTGGCTGCGCTGGGAAGTCGCCCGGCAATCATCATTGGCCCGCCACCAGCCAGATCACGATGGTCACGGTGCCGGCGAGGAGGAGGGCGCCGTAGTTGCGGACGAACCCCGTCTGCAGGGGGCGTGCCCAGTCTCCGACATCTCTCACGACCCGGGCCACGCCATTGACGGCACCGTCGATCACCGGCAGATCGACCTTGAAAGCGGCGGCCTCGGCGACCTTACGCCCGGGAGCCACGATGACCCGTCCGTAGATGTCATCCACGTGATAGGCCTCCTCCCACGTACCCCAGAGCGGCTGGAACCCATGCTCGAAACCCATCCAATCCTGCGCTGGTTGACGGTAGGTCGTGAATGCCGCGGCCGCCCCGGCGAGCCCGGCCAGGGCGGACAGCCCGGCGAGCAGAGCGAACATGGCCAAGCCTTCGGGAGGGTGTTGCAGCGAGACCAGCTCGAACGCCGGCTCGAGGAAGTTCTCGAGAGTGAGACGGAAGGGTGTGTTGATGAGACCACCGACCACCGACAGCACGGCCAGCACCAGCAGCGGGACGGTCATCACTGCCGGTGACTCATGGGGTTGCTTGTCGTCCTCCCAGCGGGGCTCGCCGAGGAAGACCATCACCCACTGCCGGGTCATGTAGAAGGCTGTGAGCAGTGCCGTGATGAGCCCGATCACCCAGAGTACGGAGAACCAGCCGCCGCGAGCGAACGCGGATCCGAGAATCTCGTCCTTCGACCAGAACCCGGCGAGCGGGGGGATGCCTGCGATGGCCAGGGTGGCGATAGCCATCGCCCAACCAGTGATCGGCATCTTCTTGAGCAGACCACCCATCTTGCGCATGTCCTGTTCGTCACTCATGGCGTGGATCACCGAACCGGCGCCGAGGAACAAGAGGGCCTTGAAGAACGCATGGGTCATCAGGTGGAAGATTCCGGCGACGTAGGCGGTGGCCCCCACCGCTATGAACATGTATCCGAGCTGTGAAACCGTCGAGTACGCCAACACCTTCTTGATGTCACGTTGCGCCAGGGCGATGGAGGCGGCCCAGATGGCGGTGAGCGCCCCGATCGTGGCCACGGTGACTTGAGCGGCGATGGAGAGCTCGTATACGGCCGCTGAGCGGGCAATCAGGTATACACCGGCGGTGACCATCGTCGCCGCGTGGATGAGTGCCGACACCGGCGTAGGGCCTTCCATGGCGTCGGGGAGCCACACATACAACGGGATCTGGGCCGACTTGCCGGCGGCGCCCAACAGGAAGAGGAGCCCGATGGCTGTTGCCAGGCCTGTGGTCAGGACGTCTCCGGCACGCTCGAAGATGCCGGAGTACGACAACGTCCCGAAGGCGGTGAAGACGATCATCAGGCCGACCATGAAGCCGAAATCGCCGATGCGGTTGACGATGAAGGCCTTCTTGGCCGCGGGTGGTGGGGCGGCTCGGGTGTACCAGAAGCCGATCAGGAGATAGGAGCACAAACCCACCAACTCCCAACCCAGGAAGAGCATGGCGTAATTGCCGGCGAGCACCAGGGTGAGCATCGACGCCGCGAACAAGTTGAGATACGTGAAGAAGCGATGGAACCGCTCATCACCGTGCATGTAGCCGATGGCGAAGATGTGGATGAGAAACCCGACGCCGGCGACGATCAGCGTCATGAGTGCCGAGAGGGGATCCCAGAGGATCTCCAGGTTGGCGCCGATGGCAGGCATCCACTCCCACAGGAGGAGCGTCTCGCCGTGTCCCCCACCCTCCATGAACGGCAGGGCCGCCGCCACGGCGAATGCGAACGAACCTCCGACTGCGGCGCCGGCCAGCCACCCGGAGAGGGGTTCTCTCAGGAAACGCCCGAAGAAGTGCAGGAACACCGCCCCGGCGAGAGGCAGAGCGATGACGAGCCAGAGGAAGTCGGTCACGACCATGGTCCCGTCGTTGTGCCCGCGGGCAGGACGTTGCGGTGAGCGCAACGCGGTGCCCGCGGGCAAAGCGAGGACGACCTCATCCGCGCAACTCGCTGAGCTCGTCGACCGACGCCGAGGCGCGAAGGCGGAAGATCGCCACGATGATGGCCAGACCGACCACCACCTCGGCGGCGGCAACCACGAGGATGAAGAACACCGCCACCTGGCCGTTGATGTCGTTGAGAGCGCGGCCGGCTGAGATGAGGGTCAGGTTCACTGCATTCAGCATCAGCTCGATGCACATGAACATGACGAGGGCGTTTCGTCGCAGCAGGAGCCCCAGCGCCCCGATCAAGAACAGGGCTCCGGCCAAGCCCATGTACCAGCCCGGTTCGACCATCAGCTCGCCCTTCGGCGGTAGTGGGCGAGGGCGATCGCACCTGCCGCGGCGACCGTCAGGAGCAGGGCGGTCGCCTCGAATGCGAGGACCCAATCGGTGAACATAGGCTCGGCCACTGCCTCGACAGTGCCGTTGGTTGCAGCCGGGTCGATGGCAGTTGCCGCCGGAACCCAGTCGAAGTCACCGAAGATCGTGATACCCGCGGCGAAACCCACGATGACCAGGGCGAGGCCTCCCACGATCCAGCGCTGATAGGGCAGGTTCTCCTCGCGCTTGTCGTCCTTGTCCACCCCGATCAGCATGATCACGAAGAGAAACAGTGTGAGGACCGCACCGGCGTACACGATGACCTGGACCGCCGCGACCAGATGCGCCAGCTGAACCACGTAGAGGACCGCCACGGAGAGAAGCGTTCCGAGCAGGCCCATCGCCGAATAGATCGGGTTGCGGGCGATGACCACGGTCACCGCACTGGCGAGGGCACCCAAGCCCATGACGACGAACAGCAAGGCCTCAGCCACCGTCCGGCTCCGATCGACGGTCGAGCTCTTCCTGAGACGGCTCGGGATCCCATGAAGCGGGCCCGGGAGTGCCCCGCCACATCTGCACTCCTTCGTAGGAGGCGATTCCGGATGGCGCGGTCGCCCTCACCCAGCCGTCAGCCGTGAGGAGGTCGTCGGTGTTGGCCAGCTCGTCGTCGGGGAACATGTGCGGCACGGAGCCGTCTTCTCTCATCAACAGCTCTTCCCTGGTGTAGATGGCGTCCTGTCGATTGGTCGTCGACATCTCGAAGAGCTTGGTCATGGTGATCGCCTCGGTGGGGCAGGCTTCGACACACAAGCCGCAGAAGATGCAGCGGAGCATGTTGATCTCGTATACGTATCCGTAGCGCTCACCGGGAGAGGTCGGGTCTTCAGGGTCGTTCTCCTTGCCGCGGACGTAGATGCAATCGGCTGGGCAGGCCCCGGCGCACAGCTCACATCCGATGCACTTCTCCATCCCGTCCGGATAGCGGTTGAGAACATGGCGACCGTGGAAGCGCTGCGGCTTCTCTCTCATCTGATACGGGTACTCGGTCGTGTACCTCTCCTGTCCGGTGATGGTGCGCAACATCGTCAGGCCGGTGACCCGAAGACCCTTGAGAAATGCCGTGACGAGACCCATCCGCTAACTCCAGGGAATACCGAATTGACGGACACCGATGGCGATCGACGACACCACGATCCAGGTCAGGGCGGCGGGAATGAGACGCTTCCAGCCGAGAGACATCAACTGGTCGTAGCGAAGACGCGGCAACGTCGCCCTGAGCCAGAAGAACACGAAGACGACGACGTAGGTCTTTACCAAGAACCAGACGGTGGGAAGGATCGCCGACACGAAAGCGGGGACTGTTCCTTCCCACGTGGGCCCGTTCCAGCCCCCGAGGAAGAGAGTCACGGCGATGGCCGACATCGAGAAGATGTTCACGTACTCGGCGAGAAAGAACATGGCGAAACGCATCCCCGAGTACTCGGTGTGGAAGCCACCCACGATCTCCTGCTCCGCCTCGACCAGGTCGAAAGGGGCGCGGTTGGTCTCGGCCACGATGGCGATCATGAAGATGACGAACGCGACCGCTTGGGGGATCAGATTCCAACGAGGGACGATCCCGAACCAGGTCCCGTCCTGCCGAGCCACGATCTCGGCCAGGCTCAGCGTGCCGCCTTCTCCCTGGGTCGCGGTGAACATGACCACCGCCACCATGGCCAACCCCATCGCCGCCTCGTAGGAGATGGCCTGGGCGGTGGCACGAACCCCGCCGATCAGCGGGTACTTGGAGCCCGACGACCATCCGGCGAGCACCACGGCGTACACGGCCATCGAGGACATGGCGAGGATGAAGAGGAGGCCGACGTTGAGATCGGCTCCCTGCAGGATCACCTCGTAGTCGCCAATGGTGAACGGCACACCGAACGGCACCATCATGAAGATCAGAAACGCCGGGATCACAGCGAGGAACGGGGCCAGCACGTACATGCCCAGCTCGACCTTGCGAGGCGTCACTGACTCCTTGAAGAAGAGTTTCAGCCCGTCGGCCACCGTCTGCAGGATTCCCCAGGGCCCGGCCCTATTCGGGCCGATCCGGCTCTGCATGTCGGCGAGGATCTTCCTCTCAGCCCAAACGTTGATGATCGTGGCCCCGAGCAGTAGCACGAACACGAGAATCGCACGCAGCACGACGATGCCGAGCTCGGCCCAGTTCATCGCTCCCCGCCCCTCACAGATAGCACACTCAGCCTGACGACCGGATCGGTTCCCAGATTGGCTCCGCCCGGCTGGTTGAACGGGACATATGCGACACCAGCGGGAGTCCCTTCGTCGAGAATGGCTGTGAACTGCCCCTCACCGTGGCTGGTCTTCACGGTGAGGGTTGCCCCTTCCGACGCGCCGAGACCGGGGGCGTCAGCGGGATTGATGTGGACCACCGGCCCAGGAGCGAGTGGATGCAGCGACGGGCTGAACCGGAGCCGCACCCCGTCGTCGTACATCGTTCGCGCCTGGTGGAGCACGAACTGCGCCCCCGGCTCCCTTGGGCCCTTCAGAACCACCGGGATGTGGTCGAATGGCTGGCTGCCCTCCAAGGGCACGACCACACCGTCGCGGGCTTCCCAGTCCAGATGGTCATGGGTCACACCGGCGTAGAGCGGGAGGGTTTCGGATATCTCCTTGGCGATGGTCTCCTCGGATGCCAGGCCAAGCGGTGCGTCCATGTGCGAGGCGAGATCGTCGATGATCGACCAGTCGGACCGTGCCGAGCCAGGAGCCGGGCGCACAACGTTGACCTTCTGCACACGACCTTCGACATTGGTGACGGTCCCTTCCTTCTCGGCGAACCCGGCGGCGGGAAGGATCACATCTGCATGCGCGTTCGACTCGGTACGGAACAGGTCGATCGCAACGACGTACTCCGCGGCGGACAGACCCTCCTCGGCCACCCTGGGATCGGGCATGTCCCGGATCGGGTCGGCGCCGACCAGCAGGAGACAGCGTATCTCTCCGGACTCCAGACCCTCCATGATCTGGCGGGTATCCCTGCCGGGACGTTCCGCGGCCACCCGGCCGGGAAGGAGATCCGGAGCCAGACCCATGTCCAATGCCCCGTATGTGTTTGCTCGCGAGTTGAGCGGAAGGATTCGAGCCGAGCCGGCCAGGTCGCGGACCCGCGCAGCAACGGCTTCGGCCAGTTTCGGGCCGTCTGCGAGCCCCGGGAGTCCCACGATGGCGACCACGTTGTCGGCTGACAGTGCGGCGTCGACATCAGGGTGAACACCCGTGCCCAGCTCGTCGAGCACGGCAAACCCCCCGCCGGGTCGATACGTGATCTTGTGGTTGGCGCGGTCGTCGAGACCTGTTGCCCGCGGGTGCACGACAACGAGGTTCTTGCCCAACTCCTGAGCGGCGCGTCGCACCCGCAGATAGAGCGTCGGATGCTCCTCCTTCAGATCGGGTGCCCAGACCAGGATGGTGTCGGCATTGTCGACATCCGAGATCAGGGCTCGATCGACAGTGGCAGCCAGGAAGTGGCTGGCGAGGGCGTCGTCGAGACGGGAGTCGATGTGCGGCGTCTCCAACACCTCGCGGGCAAACCGGGAGAGGGCGTAAGCATCTTCGTTGGTCCCATGGGCGCCCCCGACAACGGCAATCGCCTCGCCGCCGTCCTCGTTCTTGATCAGCTCGAGCCGGCTGGCAACGATGTCCAGCGCTACCGGCCAGTCGACCTCGAACAGCCCGCCATCCCGTCGCACCAACGGCCGGGTCAGCCGCTCATCCGAACGCAGGTACTCGAACCCGAAACGATCCTTGTCGGAGAGCCAGCCGTGGTTGGTGTGATCGTTGTCGACGCCGGTATAGCGAAGGATCTCGTTCTGGGAGGAGTGAATCTCGATACGCGGATGTGCCGTGTCGAAGAGGGACGAGCTCTCCACCTTCTGCAGGTCCCACGGACGGGCCTTGAACCGGTAAGGCTTGGCGGTGAGCGCACCGACCGGGCAGATCTGGACCGTATTACCTGAGAAATAGGAGGAGAACGGAAGGTCGGGGAAGGTGTTCACCTGAGTGGTGTTCCCTCGGTCCTTGAACTCGATGAGCGGATCGCCCGAGATCTCGTCCGAGAAGCGCGTACACCGCGCACACAGGATGCAACGCTCCCGGTCGAGGAGAACGAGATCGGAGATTGGGATGGGCTTCTCGTAGTTTCGTTTGATCTCGACGAACCGGCTCTCGCCGGGGCCATACGCCAGCGCCTGGTCTTGGAGGGGGCACTCACCGCCCTTGTCGCACACCGGGCAGTCCAACGGGTGGTTGGCGAGGAGGAACTCGAGGATGGCCTCTTGAGCCTTCTCGACCTCAGCGTTTTCGGTGTCGACGACCATCCCGTCGGCTACGGGGTTGGTACAAGCGGTGATCATCATCTTTCCCCGCGGGGTCTCGATCTCCACCAGACACATGCGGCACATCCCGACCGGGTTCATCCTCTCGTGCCAGCAGAACCGCGGGATATAGGTGCCGGTGTCCTGGGCCGCCTTTATCAGCATCTCGCCTTCGCGAACCTCGTGCTCGATCCCGTTGATGGTGACCTTCACGAGGTTCGTGGACTCGCTCACGCTCTACCCGCCTCAGGCTGGATCACTTCTGGGGGGCGAACCCCTTCGGACGACTTGGCCGAGGATGATCGCCCGGTACCAACACCACTGATGACGACTGGCGAGCGGGGGGTCTGGAGGGTCGTCCCCCCAGATTTGATCGCTCCCGGGAACCAGCAGCCACCTCTGGCGACGTGTTCTTGCACCTCGTCCCGGAAGTAGTCCCTCAGGGCGATGATCGGCGATACCGCCGAGGGGCCCAGTGGGCAGATCGTGGTCATCTTCGGGGGCCAGGCGAGATCGATGCTGATGCCGTCGGAGACGTCGACGAGAAGATCGAGGTCGACAGCTCTTCCCTGCCCCTCCTCGATGCGGCGCAGGATCATCTCCATCCATGTGGTGCCCTCGCGGCAGGGAGTGCATTGACCACAGGACTCGTGGGAGAAGAACCGAACCACCCTCTCCGCGGCCCGCACCATGCAGGTGTCTTCGTCCATCACTATGACCGCTCCGGAGCCGAGCATCGAGCCTGCCGCCGCGGTGGCGTCCTTGGTGATCTCGAGGTCGAGGTGCTCGGAAGGGATGAACCATGGAGCGGAAGCGCCTCCCGGGATCCAGGCCTTGAGCTCTTTGCCTCCCCTCATCCCGCCACCGACGTCGTAGATCAGGTCACGCCAGGTGATGCCGTGAGGTAGCTCGTAGTTGCCCGGCTTGTTGACATGTCCTGACAAGGACATCATGAATGTCCCGGTGTCGGCGGAGTCGGTCAGCCCCGAGTATTCCTCGGCACCCATGCCGAGGATGTGGGGCAGGTTGGAGACTGTCTCCACGTTGTTGACGATCGTGGGTTTCATGTACAGGCCCTTGGCGGCCGGGAAGTAGGGCGGTTTCAGCCTGGGCTCTCCGCGCAGACCTTCCAACGAGTTGATCAGGGCGGTCTCCTCACCACAGATGTAGGCACCGCCACCGAGGTGGATGGTCACGTCCAGGTCGTAGCCCGAGCCGAAGATTCCCTTGCCCAGATAGCCCCTGGCATAGGCGTCGTCGACGGCTCTCTGTACCCGCCGAGCCGGCTTTGGGTATTCGCCCCGTATGTAGATGAAGGCGTGATGGACCTCGTTGGCGATGGCAGTGATGACGATGCCCTCGATCATCTGATGGGGATCTCGCTCCAGAAGCTGTCGATCCTTGAATGTCCCGGGCTCCGACTCATCGGCGTTGACGACCAGGTAGGAGGGGCGGTCCGGGGCGAGGAAGCTCCATTTCAGCCCGGCGGAGAAGGCCGCGCCACCCCGCCCCAACAGGCCGGATGCCTTGACCTCCTCGACCAGGGCGTCCCGGGTCATCCCCAACGCCCGTTTGGCCTCGACGTAGCCCCCGGTGGCCTCGTAGCGCTCGATGGTGTGCGAGTCGTTGGGGTGGTCGGTCATCCTCTTTGTGACGAAGAGCGTCATGCCGAGCCGCCCTCCGTCTTGGCCGTTCCCAGCGGTTGGAAGGCCGGATAAGGGCCGATGGCGCCTGCGTCTTCTGATATGGCCCAATCGAAGCTGCGGTCACCACCGAACAACTGCTGCATCTCGTCGGTGTTGACGACCTCGGGCTTGGCCTTCCTCAGCCACCGAACCAACTCCCGGGCCTTGTCGGGGGTGACCCCTTCGATGAGCTCGTAGTTGACCTGCACCGCGGGGGCTCCCCCACAGGCGCCGATGCACTCGACGTGTTCGACCGAGAGCAGGCCCTCTTCGTCTGTCTCGCCGTGGGGGACGCCCGACTCGTCCTCCACGGCGTGGAGGACGTCGTCACCCCCGAGCAGCATGCACGAGATAGATGTGCAGCAGGAGACGAGATACCGACCGGTTGGCTCTCGCTTGTACATCGTGTAGAAGCTGGCGACAGCCATCACCTGAGCCGGAGTGATACCGCACCACTCGGCCACCTCTCGCATTCCCTCATCCGTCAGGTGCCCCTCTTCGGCCATCGCCAGATACAGGAGGGGCATGACCGCAGACCGTTTCTCCGGGTATCGGGAGATGATCTGGCGGGCGCGCTCTTGGGTGGCCTCCGACCAGCGACTCACAGATCAGCGTCTTTTGTCTCGGGCTGCTGAAGAGCGATGTAGTCGCGCTTCAACCCGATTTCATCGGGCCTCATCGGGGGCGGAGAATAGGGAGTTTGCGACTAGCTAGTGAAACCGGGAACAAGCGTCATCCGTGGCGGCCACGACCGATCGAGCCGCCCTCGAGTCACACGGAGCGAAGTGAGTGGAAGAGGACTGCAATCGCTCCTCCACCCCGGTTTTCATCGATCGACGTCCCCCATCACCGGATCCATCGAGGCGATGGTGGCGACGGTGTCCGCGACGAGGCTGTCCGACATGGCGATGGGCAGACCCTGGAGGTTGTAGAACGACGGTGCGCGATTGTGCATGCGATATGGCTTCGCTCCACCGTCGGACACCAGATAACAACCCAATTCGCCCCGTGGGGACTCGACGGCGACGTAGGTCTCGCCCGGAGGGACCTTGAAGCCCTCGGTGAACAGCTTGAAGTGGTGGATCAAGGCTTCCATCGACTCGTCGATACGAGCCCGAGGCGGTGGGGTGATCTTGCGGTCGGCGACGCGGTAGTCCCCTCTGGGCATGCTGTCCATCACCTGCTCCACGATCTTCAACGACTCATGGATCTCCTCGATGCGGACTCGATAGCGGTCGTACACGTCACCGTTCTCCCCGATCGGGACCTCGAACTCGTACTGGTCGATGCCCGAGTAGGGGAACTCCTTGCGAAGGTCCCAGTCGACCCCGGCGGCGCGCAGGGCGGGGCCGGTGATCGAATAGGCGATGGCTTCCTCTGCCGTTATGACCCCGACTCCCTGGGTGCGGGCCATCCAGATCGGGTTCTCACGGAGCAAGTCGTCGTACTCGTCGAGGCGTCTGGGAAGCTCTTCGAGGATCGCAGCCACGTCGTCCTTCCACCCGGGTGCCAGGTCCGCAGCGGTGCCCCCGGGCCGGATGAAGTTGTGGTTCATCCGCAGACCGGTGTTCTTCTCGAAGAAGGCGAGGATCGCCTCCCGCTCGCGGAACCCGTAGATCATCATCGACAAGGCTCCGATGTCCATGCCATTGGTAGCCAGGGCGACCAGGTGGGATGAGATGCGGTTGAGCTCGGTCATCAGAACTCGGATGGCCGCAGCTCGGGGCGGTACCTCGACGTCGAGGAGACGTTCAACAGCCAGAGAGAACGCCAACTCCTCGTGCATCGGGGCCAGATAGTCCATGCGGGTCACGTTGGTGGGCCCCTGGGAGAAGGTCAGCTGCTCCGCCGTCTTCTCCATACCCGTGTGGAGATACCCGATGATCGGCTTGGTTCGGCGGATGACCTCGCCCTCCAGTTCGAGCTGGAGACGAAGCACGCCATGGGTGGACGGGTGCTGGGGCCCCATGTTGACCACCATGCGCTCGTCCTCTCCGACTTCGTCGTCGAACACATAGTCGTCGGTGATCACCCGGCCGAACTGGTCGGCGAGGCGATACTCCGACTCGTCCGGGCCAAACTCCTGGGTGCCCTCGTCGGTCGGGTGGAACTGGGGCTCCTCGGTGCCTGCAACCCAGATGTCGACGGTCTCGGTCGTCTTCTCGTCGGTCATGTCAGTCCACCCGATGAGAGGCTTTGAACTGAACCGGGACCATTCCGACCCCGAAGTCCTTGCGGAGCGGATGGCCCTCCCAATCGTCGGGCATGAGAATCCGCGTGAGGTCAGGATGGCCGTCGAAGACGATTCCGAACATGTCGTAGGCCTCGCGCTCGGCAAAGCCGGCTCCGGGCCACAACCGGGTCAGTGAGGCAACCGTCGGTTCCTCCCGTCCCACGGTCGTGATCATACGCAGTCGGGTCTTCTTCTCCATCGACAACAGACTGGCGACCACCTCATACCGCTCGGGCCGGGACCGAAGCCAGTCGACCGCGGTCACGTCGACACAGACCTCGAAACCGTTTTCCTTGGCGGCGGTGGCGAACTCGAGCCAGACCTCTGCGGGCACCCGGGCCACGTCCTGGCCGTGCGACTCTTCCCAGGACACCGACTCGAACGCTTCGGCCAAACCTTCGAGGATCGGGCTCATGGGCCAACGCCCTCCGATCGCATCGATTTGGGCACAACGATCTCACCGTTCTGCAACCTGATCGCATCAGACGTCATCACACGATCTCCCCGGACATGATCTTGTCGTGGAGATTGAGGATGCCATGCATCAGGCTCTGCGGCCCCGGCGGGCAGCCGGGAACATAGATGTCGACCGGCACTACCTGGTCGACTCCCTGTACGAGGGCGTAATTGTTGAACATCCCACCGGTGCTGGCGCACGCACCCATCGAGATCACCCACTTTGGCTCCGGCATCTGGTCATACACCTGGCGCAAGACCGGAGCCATCTTCTGGCTGACCCGGCCGGCCACGATCATCAGATCGGCCTGACGGGGCGAGGCCCGGAAGACCTCCATGCCGAAGCGAGCCAGGTCGTAGTGAGCCGCACCGGTGGCCATCATCTCGATTGCGCAGCACGCAAGACCAAAGGTTGCAGGGAACATCGAGCGGGTTCTCGCCCAGTTGGCGGCCTTGCCGACCGTCGTCATGAGCAGGTTGCCCGGTGGCGTGGTCGCCATTTCCCTACGCCGCCTCCCCGACTTCGGGTGAGACGATTTCGTCGACATGGATGTAGCGGGCCCGGCGGTGGACGTTCCAGTCGAGGGCGCCGCGCTTCCAGACGTACAGGAGGGTTTCGATGACGAAGAACGTGAATATCAACATCGCAGCCACCCCGTACCACCCGAGCTGGTCCCAGATCGAGGCCCACGCGAAGAGAAAGATGATCTCCACGTCGAAGATGACGAAGAGCATGGCCACCAGATAGAACTTGACGGGAAAGCGTTGCGACGGCTCGACCTCGGGGATGATCCCGCACTCATACGGGGCGAGTTTCTCGGGTGTGGGCTGGTCGGGGCGGAAGAAACGTGACACCACGAGAGAGACGGCGACGAAACCGGTTGCCAGAACCAGCATCACCAGGATCGGTGCGTAGTCGGCGAGAGTCACGTTTCTGAGAATAGGGCTCTCTCAGCTGGTGAGGTAATCAGTGAACTGCGAGCCTTATCGTGCTGGACGATGACTGACTTCGACATAGACCAGGTCCGATCACAGTTCCCCGCGCTCACCAGGCTGGAAGGGCCCAGGACGGCGGCGTATCTGGACGGGCCCGGGGGCTCTCAGA
The DNA here is from genome assembly GCA_036373995.1 of Acidimicrobiia bacterium. GTDB lineage: Bacteria > Actinomycetota > Acidimicrobiia > Spongiisociales > ZC4RG35 > JANQRA01. Next base: position 9,468 of record DASUUP010000373.1, on the reverse strand, counting down.
CTCCGAAGTCGGTGATCTCGGCGATGGCGGCTGTGTTGGAGCGAGGTGTCAGCAATCTCGGCGGGGGCTTTGGCGCGTCGGATGATGCGGCGAGCATCACAGCCGAAGCCCGTGCGGCGATGGGCCTCATGCTCGGCACCGACGCCTCGACGATCTCTTTCGGTCAGAACATGACGAGTCTCACCTTCTCCATGAGCCGGGCACTCGGTGCCACGTGGCGTGAGGGTGACGCCGTCGTTCTCACGTCTCTCGACCACGACGCCAACTTCACACCATGGGCTCTGGCTGCCAGGGACGCGGGAGTCGAGGTGCGCGTCGCCGAGTTCGACCCCGATACGGGGCTCCTCGACCCGGACCGTGTCGCTGAGCTGATCGACGAACGGGTGCGGCTGGTCGCGGTCTGTCTCGCCTCGAACGCACTGGGCTCCGTGGTCGATGTTGCAGCCGTCAGCGAGGCCGCTCACCAGGTGGGTGCGCTGGTCTACGTCGACGCGGTTCATGCCGCACCCCACCTTCGCATCGATGTCGAGGCACTGGCATGCGACTTCCTGGTGGCTTCGGCCTACAAGTTCTTCGGGCCGCACACCGGGATCCTCTACGGAGTCCCGGAGCAAATGGGCACGATCGAGGCCTACAAGGTGCGGCCGGCGCCATCGGACCCGCCCGGGAGATGGGAAACCGGCACCCAGAGCTTCGAGTCTCTCGCCGGAGTCAGGGCAGCTGCCGAGTATTTGCGGTTGCTTGGAAGCGACCGGATCGCAGCGCACGAAACGATGCTGGGTCAACGGTTCCTCGACGGGATCGACGGAATGGGACATATCAGGCTGCACGGGCCGAGGACGATGGACGATGACCGGGTCGCCACCTTCGCCATCGACGTCGAAGGCTCTCATCCCGATCAGGTGGCTCGCCGTATGGCGGACGCCGGTATCTATGTCTGGTCCGGGCACTACTACGCGGTCAATGTGATGGATCGTCTCGGAGTGCTGGAACAGGGCGGTCTCGCTCGCATCGGCTTCGTGCACTACAACACCGCCGATGAGGTCGACCGGGCCCTGGAGGTGCTCGCCGCCCTGTCCTGACACGAGACTGCAGACCCCAAAGGTCCCACTGATAGGTGCCCTTCGTGGCTTCGCGTGAATACTCTGCGCGGGTTTCCGGCGACTCTGTTGCCAAAGATCCGCACAGAACGGTTTCAGGCAGAACGGTCTAATTGTTCTGCAACCTGATTTCGTCAGGCGGCGCCCATGGCGGCCGCCAGTTGCTCGATGGTGGAGACCTGTCGCTCGGGTGGCGGTGTGGGAAGGCCCCAAACCGCACCGGGGCGTTTCACGAACACGGCCTCGGCTCCCGCCGACATCGCACCGGCGCAGTCCCAATCGTGAGCTGCCACGAGGACCATGTCCTCGATGGCGACGCCCATCAGATCGGCCGTGTGCCGATATGGGGCGGGATCGGGCTTGAACACTCCAACCTCGTCCACCGATATCACTTTCTCCAGGTATTCGGCCAGACCGGCATGCTGGATCTGGGCGTTCGCCACCCCGCTGCTGCCGTTGGTGAGCGCCACCATGCGCTTTCCCGCAGCGGCCAGCCTCTCCAATCCTGGGACCACGTCCGGGTGAGGTGGCAGCCGGCTCATCGCCGCCAGCGCCTCGCGCGCGTCCTCCGCCCGGAGCAGGAGGCCGCGTCTTCCCGCCATGTTGATCAGCACCTCGGCAGCGATATCACCGAAGGGCCGGTATTGGCCCAGCGTGTTGGCAACGAGCGATCCATGGAGGAGTCTGGCGAACCATTCCCCCAGCGGCGGGTCCGTCCCGAAGATCTCCTCGAGGTTGATCTTGATCGGCTCCAGATCGAGGAGAGTCTCGTTGACGTCGAAGACGATGAGGCTGGGGCCACCCATGCCTCCTCATAGTACGTGTGTCTTACTTGACGGGAAGGGTGCGAACGACTGCGGCGAGGGCGTCGTAGGTGCGCTCGCCCATGTGCTTGTCGTCCTCGTCGAGGAGGTTCGCCATCACCTTCAGGGTCCACTCCATGAGCGGTCGGTTGCGCATGCCGGTGTGGGCCAAGGTTCGCATGACAGAGGGGTAGCCGATCAGCTTCACGAAGATCCGGGCCATCTTGTAATAGAGGCCGTATTCGTCGGAGAGACGCTGCGGGTAGCGTCTGAGGAGCCCGAAGTCGTCGGCTCCGATGGCTTGCCCCACGTACTCGGCGGCGATTCGACCGGTCTCGTAGGCGTAGGAGATACCCTCCCCGTTCCAGGGGTTGATGGCGCCGGCGGCATCCCCGACCGTGAGCCAGTTGTGGCCCACGAGCGGCCCCTTGGAGTACGACATGGTGAGCTTGCCGCCCATCGGCTTGGACAGCTTGGCCTCCTCGCTCAGACCCCAGTACCCGGGCGCCGTCGTCACGTAGTCCTTCATCATGTTCGTGGTGTTGACGTCCTTCCAGTGGCGGAATGTGGAGAGGAGGCCGACACCGACGTTCACGGTGCCGTCGCCGAGGGGAAACACCCACCCGTACCCCGGCATGGTGTTGCCGTTCGCATCACGGAGGTCGAGCTGGCTCTCCAGGAAAGGATCCTCGGATCGGGGTGACGAGTAATAACCCCGGGCGGCCATCCCCAGCGGGTAGTCACGGCGTCGCTCGCTTCCCAGTTCGCGCCCGAAGCGATTCATCGAACCGTCTGCGATGATCGTGATATCGGGGGCGATCACCTCCTCGCCGCCGCCGTCGGAGAGGGCGACCGAGGTGAGTCGCCCGTCCTCGATGACTGGCTTGGCGCTGGTCTTCTCCCGAACCCGAACACCTTCCTTCTCGGCGAGCCGGGCCACCTGCTGGTCCAGATCGCGCCGCCGGATCACACCACCCCAGTTGGGGAACCGGCTGTGGTCGGGCCAGGGCATCTCGATCATCAGGTCGTCGCCGGCGTACGAGCGAAGCCCGGTGATGCGATGGAACTCGGGGACTTCGAAGTCGAAGCCCATGTCCCCGAGCTGGAGGATGGCCCGCGGTGTCAGCCCGTCACCACAGGTCTTGTCCCTCGGATATTCCTTCTTCTCGACGAGGGTCACGTCGAGGCCCTGGCGCGCCATCCAGAAGGCGGCCGCCGATCCGGCGGGCCCACCTCCGACGACGAGAACGGTGGGTGGAGACATGTCCCGGAGATCGTAAGTCATCGAATGGGGAACCAGGAACCCCGCCGGTATCGTCTCCCCTCCATGAGCGGGCTCTCACGTGCCACCGTTTCGCGATTGCCGAGGTACCTCAGACTCCTGGACGACCTCCGCGAGTCGCAGACCACGGTCAGCTCGGGGGAGCTGGCAGACGCCGCCGGGGTCAACCCGGCCAACGTGCGTCGCGACCTCTCTGATCTGGGATTTCAAGGGACTCGAGGTGTCGGCTACTCGGTGGCAGACCTGCGGTCCCGCGTCCAGAAGGAGCTCGGGATCAGCGGACGCCGTAAGGTCGCCATCGTGGGAGCGGGCAACCTGGGAACCGCTCTTGCCCGGTACAGCGGCCTGAGTCAGCGTGGCTTCGACGTCGTGGCCATATACGACGTCGACCCGAGGCGAGTCGGTGAGACGATCGGCGATGTGACCGTTTCCAAGGCCGCCTCCATCCCCGAGGACTGCCGCAAGGGTCTGTTCAACATGGCGATCCTGGCGGTGCCGGCGGGAGCTGCTCAACAGGTCGCCGACCAGTTGGTGGGGGCAGGAGTCTCGTCGATCCTCAACTTCGCCCCGATTCGAGTCAACGTGCCCGAGGAGGTCCCGGTCCGCCAGGTCGACCTCTCGACGGAGCTTCAGATCCTCAGCTACTACGGATAGCACCGATCCATCCGCGAACCCGGGGTTCGCAGAATCAGCCGCCGGCTTCCTTGGTCTCCTCGTACTGGTGGAGGGCGACCAGGAACACGAGGAAGAGGACCAATGACACCAGGAGGTAGGTGATGGGGATGATGCGGATCTCGAAAGCGTTCAGTCCCTCGATGTTGTCCGGCTTGGGGCCGCGGGGGGCGTAGATGACGAAGAGCAGCGAGGTGATCGACAACCACCCGAACATGGCGGCACCGGTCACGAGGAACCCGAGACGCTTCCCCAGGTTCGTCCAATTGAAGAGATAGATCGACCCGTAGAACAACAGGACGGCGGCGATGGTGAGGATGATCCCGGTGACGAAGATGTTCGCCGAGAGAAGCGATCTGAAGAGCTCGCGGAAGAACATCTCTACTCCATCCCGTCCAGGTTGCCGCCGCGAAGGTAACTGGCGAGTAACTCGATGTCGGCTTGGTCGAGGATCTCTCCAAATGCCGGCATCCGACCCGATCCGAAACCATTGAGACCGTATGGCGTCTCGGCCTCGGAGCCGTTGATGATGAAGTCGACCAGGAGATCGGGCTGGTCCGCTCCTGCGGGCCTGTCTCCGAATTGAACGACCGGGCGCCCGTCCCAGAGCGCCGGCCCGAACCCACCCGAGCCGGCTTCCAGGGTGTAAGGGACGCCCGCACTGAAACCGGCCGTGTGACAACGAGCACAGTTGGCGTTGAACAATGCGACTGCCCTCTGGGCCTCCTCCTCAGTGGCATCCATGGCCTCGGCCACACCTGCGACATCGATCTCCCAGGCGGCTTCTTCCTGAACCATGATGAGATACTCGAGACCGGCCGCCTGCTGTTCTCGGATACGGTCGAGGTTGTCCACCGTCACTCCGAGGTTGATGTTCACCGTCTCCAGCCCACCGACCATCTGCGTCGCCGTCTGGAGGTCGGGCACACCTGATGACGTCTCCGGATTGGCCGGGTCGAGGTCGATAACGACGATCTCGTCGGGCACTGTCGCAGTGCTTGCCTCGGTGAAGATCCCTGAGATCGTCGCCTCTCCGGCATCGGATATCCCATCGCCGTCGGTGTCCGGGCTCTCATCGCCGATCTCATCGGCGGTCAACGCCGCCTCGACACTCGCTATCGAGACCGCAAAGATCGGGTCGCTCTCAGAGAGTGCCTCCAGCTCCTCTAGACCCGCTTCGACCAGCTCCGCGTCTGCGACCTCGGGATCGAGAGCTATCGGCTCGAACACCTGGAAGTGGTCCAATGCCGCCTGCGAGATTTCCGACATCCCGGTCTCCGCGTTGTCGGCGAGACCGTCGGCGTCGGTGTCGATGCCCTCTCCGGCGTTTTCGAGAAGGTCTCGAGCCTCCATCGTCAAGGGCTGCATCACGGCTCGATCGCCTTCAGCCTGATCGACCTGATGCACCACCTGATCCTGGTTGATGACGGCCGCTTCCACGGTGGCATCGGCGTTGGCGAGACGGGAGATCTGGTTGGTCACGGCCATCACAGTCTCGTCGACGACTGCCTGTTGGGGCTTTTGGATGCTGGCGATGTAGGCGACCACGTCCTCGACCTGCCTCTCGTTCATAGGACCGCCACCGGCCACACCCCATGCCGGCATCGGCGTGTTGCCACGACCGTATGTGACCCAGAAGTTGAGCTCGTCGGTGTCGTAGCGGTAGAGGACGTCATCGAGAGACGGAGCCGCCCATGAGACCGCTACTCCGGACCGCTTCTCCACGAACGGGGCGGATCCGCCGGCGCCAAGGGGACCATGGCACTCGAAGCAGGCGAACTCTTCGACGATGTGCTCACCCCTCTCGATCTGGGCATCTGAGAATTCTTCGACGAATCCCTCCTGACGGGCAGGTTCACCCAGGAAGTACAGGGGTAGCGCGATGGCGAGAAAGGCCGAGAAGGCGATGGCGGCCTTCTGCCCGCCTTCCAGCCGTTTGGTCTCGAGCTGCTGGTCGTCGATTCCAGATTTGAGGTTCGGCGCCACCTCTTCGCCGCCGCCGCGGTTGCGCAGCGCAGACACCAGCATCAACCCGAGCCAGATGATCCCAGCGACGACGGCCAGAACGGTTATGACGTCCGCCGTCACCTCGGCGCTCTCCTACCGACCATTAGATGCAACTCGGTCCCTGCGGATAGGCAACCGAGGCGGTCGGGGCCCGCGGGGTCTCGATGATGTCCCCGGTACGGATGACGAAACGATCGTTGTTGCGGATCTCGACGACGAATCGGTCGAGGTTCCGGGGCGCGGGCCCGGCGAAGTACTCCCCGATGGAGTTGTACTTCGACCCGTGACAGGGGCACTCGAATCCGATGGAGCTGGCACACCATGGCACCCGACAACCAAGATGGACACAACGCTGGAAGAGAGCCATCAGACCGCCCGCTGCCACGTCTCTGCCTTCGAACTGAGCAGAAAGCGACTCCGGTGTGGGAACCACATAGGCACGGGCTTCGGGAACGAACACCGGCCCAATCGTCCCGTCCGGGTTCTGTGTCGCGGCAATCAGGTCCTCGACGGCCCCGGCGTCGACATCGGACCCGAACCCACCGGTCAGCTTGGGCCAGAAGAAGGCGAGATAGCCGAGGCCCTGGAATGCGAGGAAGGCGCCAAACGTCGTGAAGATGGCGCGGTTGAAGAACTGACGTCGACTGACACCTGACTCCTCCGGTGTCACCTCCACGACGCGCTGGGTCTGCACGACGGTCACCCCGGCCGGGGCGTGCTCGGGTTCCTCGGCGGGCTGGCCCGCCACGATCTCTTCGACCGGCTCTGCCTCGGGCTCGGGCACCGAGATGGGCTCGACGCGAACGCCCGCGAGGGAGCGATCGGCGCGACGGGTCTCTGCCGAAACGCCCGCGGTCGGATCGGGGCGCTCGGCGCGGCTGCGACGAAAGGCGATCGTGAACGCCCCGATCGCACCGAGGATGGCGAACAGGCCGACGCCGACGAGCACCCAGTTGGCGAAGGTCATTCGAACTGCACCCAGTCTTTCAAGTCGTCGAAGAACACACCGTCCTCCCACGGATACGAGAAGTTGAAGCCCTGACCCCGGAACAGCACACCGATGATCGTCAGAGTGGCCGAGCCGGCGAGGAACAGCGAGTAGAGCATGATGGCGAACTTGCGGTCGCTGGGGCGAGTCGAGGGATTCTTGTCCACGAAGGGTATGAACATGAACCCGATCAACCCGACGAACAGCGGCACCATCATGCCTGCGATCTGGGGGTCGAAGTAGCTGAGCAGCTCCTGGAGGCCGAGGAAGTACCAGGGTGCCTTGGAGGGGTTGGGGGTGGCATTGAAGTTCGCCGGCTCGAGAAGCGGCGAGTGGATTATCACGGCCATGATCACGAGGAGACCCGTGATGGCGAGAAGGGCTCCGAACTCCATGAGCATCAGATGCGGCCAGGTGTTGACCTTGTCGGTTGGCTCGGCTTTGACGTTCTGAATCGCCCGTGCCTTGACCACTGTGAGCAGACGCTGGGTTCGCACTCCTTCGGGCAGGCCCGCAGGCGGGACCGACGGCCGAGATGCCACGACGGAAGCGACTTTGCCGTTGCCTGCACCATCGCCGGACGGGGCACCAGGATCTTCGATATCGACCGCGGGGATGGGCCCGTCGTCAGCGTCTTCGGTTTCGACCCCTGCTTCGGCCACGGCTACCGAGCCGGCCTCGGCGACCATCGCCGCCGGTGACTCCTCCGAAACCGGGCTGTCAGGGATCGGAGTGGCTTCCTTCGGCTCCTCGGGTGCCACGTCCTGATCGATATCCGCCTCCACCTCCGGGGTGGGGGCATCGGCCTCGCCCTCCTCCGGCATCTCTTCCACCGGCTCAGGTGCATCCTCCCCAAGCTCGACTTCATCGGTCTGCGGGGCAGCCTCGTCACCTTCGGCACCTGCGTCAGCAGCTGCCACATCTTCTTTGGAAGAGGCACCTTCGGCTTCAGCGTCCGCGACCTCGACAGGAGGTCCCTCACCCTTCATTTCGGCCAGGACCTGCTCGACCGGGACGCCCAAGGCCTTGGCCTTGGCCTCCGCCGACCTTCTCAGCAAGCTCTCTGGGATCTCAACCATCAGCCAGCTCCTACAGTGGACCGGAGATTCCGCCATCCTTGCGGACCCGCCAGAAGTGGACGGCGAGGAACACCACGAGGATGAACGGGAACGCGAGCACGTGTAAGACGTAGAAGCGCAACAGGGTCGCACCGCTCACCTCGACTCCGGCGAGCAACGCGAACTTCACCTGATCTCCAATCACGGGAGAGAAACCCGCCATGTTGGATCCGACCGTGACCGCCCAGAGGGCCAGCTGATCCCATGGCAGCAGATAACCGGAGAACGAAAGGAAGAGGGTGAGGAACAACAGGACGACGCCGACCACCCAGTTGAACTCCCGAGGCGGTTTGTAGGCGCCGTGGTAGAAGACCCGGCTCATGTGCAGGAACACGGACAGGACCATCAGATGGGCACCCCACCGATGCATGTTCCTCACCAGCGACCCAAAGGCAACTTCGGTGGACAGCGCCTCCATGTCCGAGTATGCGATCTCGGCGGTCGGCGTGTAGTAGAACATCAAGAAGATGCCGGTGATCGTCAGCAGGATGAAGAGAAAGAAGCTCAAGCCGCCGAGACAGAGGGTGTATGAGAGCTTCACACCGTGACGCTTCACCTTCACCGGGTGGAGGTGATAGAGCACGTTGTTCATCACAACGTACGAACGGTTCCTCGGGCTGTCCGAATAGCCCTGCTTGAAGGGGGAGCCGGGACGCATGATCGACTCGGCAACCTGTGAGCTCCACAGCTTGTCCGTACCTTCCTTGATCCGCTCTTTCAGTCCAACTCTGCCGTTTCCGTTAGCCATCTCTACGCCACGCCTCCCTACCAGCGCATCCCGTACGAATAACCGTTCTTGAAATCTCGCTGCCCGGTGTCGAAGTCCCAGGGCCGGCGATCCAGACCCAACTCGGCTGCCTGGTCTGCCAGGGAGCCCTCGAATTTACCCAAAGTGATGACGTTCGTCGGGCACCGGTCGATGCACAGCGCGCACCGGGTGCACTCGTCCTCGTCGACCACGAAGAATCCGAGGTTCTGGGTGTCCTCGCCCGGATGGTCGACGTTGACGCCTTCGGAGATCGCGTCCAGCGATAGATAGTGGATGCACTTCCACGGGCATATGTCGACACAGCCTTCGCAAAGAATGCACTCCGCCTGGTCTATGTGGAGGAACTGCTTCGGCCGCAGCTTGTCGGTGAAGTAGTCACCTTCGACGAGAGCGAGCTGATAATCGTCCCGAATCGGTGGGGTCTCGTCGATCACACCCTTGGGCATGTCAACCTCCCTTCACCAACGGGCGGCCATACGGCGACTTCTTCTCCACGGGGGCGGCAGTCGCCGGTCTGCCATCTTTGATCTTCTGGATCTGCAGGGCGAGGACGGCAGCGCCTACCAACATGACGCTGCTGTAGCCCACTTGAATCAGGTCCTTGATGACGGCCCAGCTGATCTCGACCACGTTGCCCAGGACCAGGAACGCCGGGATGGTCACGGCGACCCGTTGCGAGGACCAATCGAGGTCCGTCTGGGCGAAGTTGAGCCACTCCGAGGGGACCAT
>DASUUP010000372.1:0-2177 GCA_036373995.1 Acidimicrobiia bacterium | reverse complement strand
CCATCGTTGGCGTCCGGACAAGGACGCCACCCAGTGCACCATGGACCAACTGGAGCGTCCCGAAGGCGCCGCTTTCAGCGAGATCATGGCCTGATCGCCCGGATCGCATGGATGCGATCCAACCGGTCTCGAACAGCCGTTCTGTGCGAGTCTGTGAGGACATAGTGCTCACAAACCCGCACGGAATGGTTGCGGGGCCTCTGGGGGGCATCCCTGATTTCTCAACGAGATCCGACCTGGCACACTGCCGGTGAATGGGTCAGGACAACATCGTCACAATCACAGGACTGACCCACGACTACGGGGAAGTCGTCGCGCTACGGAACCTCGATCTTCAGATCCCTTCAGGAGTCACCGGACTGGTCGGTGCCAACGGGGCGGGCAAGACCACGATGCTGCGTCTCCTGCTAGGGCTTCTCCACCCCACCAGCGGCTCGATCGAGGTGATGGGCCACGATCCGAAGACCAACCCGCTCCAGGTAAGAGCCCAACTGGGATACATGCCGGAGGGCCCGTGTCTCCCACAAGACCAGACCGCCGCCGACTTCGTCGCTTACGCGGCGCAACTGGCCGGCATCCCTCCGAGCGAGGCACGTCGCAGATCCTCCGAAACCTTGTTTCTCGTCGGGCTCGAAGAGGAGCGGTTCCGTTTTCTCGGTGACTTCTCGACCGGCATGCAGCAGCGGGTGAAGCTGGCGCAGGCCATCGTCCATGACCCCGATCTGCTCCTGCTCGACGAGCCTGCCTCCGGTCTCGACCCCGCTGGGCGCAGCCAGATGCTTCGTCTAATCAGCCGACTCGGCGAGTTCGACATCAACGTCATTGTCAGCTCGCACGTCCTCACTGACATCGAGGAAACATGCTCCTGGGTGGTGATGCTGGACGCAGGCGACCTCTTGCGATCCGGCCCGCTCCAGGGTTTCGAAAGACACGGGACCGAGCAGGTGGAGGTCCTCGTCAACGCCGACCGTCTTGCCGAGCGACTCACCAACCGCGGTTTCACAGTCTCAGTCGACGATCGACGGCTCGTCGTCGGGCCTGGCGACGAGAGAATCGAAGCGGCCATCGTCGCGGATGCCGCTGCAGTCGAGTCGGGCCTCGTGCGAATGGTGCGAGGGTCGGCGTCCCTCGAGGACCTGTTCCTTCGACCCAACGGTGAGAGTCAATGACCGATCAGGTGATCTACGACCGCGGTTACCGGACCTACGAGGGCCCACGCACTGGCCCCAAGGGTGCCCGCCGGGCCGTCTATCGGGAGGGGATCCGACGTGTCCTCGGTCTTGGTCGCAAGGCCCGCCGCAAGGTCTTCCCGTGGGCCTTGATCTCCATCGCCTTGATCGCAGCCGCCGTCTTCATCGGGGTCCACTGGGCCATCGGCAACATCGAGGAGAGTTTTCGGGAGGGTGTTCCCACCTACGGTGGGCTGTTCGACTTCTACTCGGCGATATCGCTGTTGTTCATCGCCTTGGCCGGTCCACAGCTGTTGGCCCCTGATCGCTCCTCTGGGGCGCTGTCGGTGTACTTCTCCCGACCCCTGACGGTGGAGGGCTACCTCGGCGCCAAGGTCGGAGCCTTCGCCACCGTGGTCGGCGCCATCTACATCGTTCCCCAGATCGTGCTTCACATCGGTCTCGCCCTCATCTCGTCCGACGGGTTCCTCCCCTACATGGGCGACACACTGGATGTCCTGTGGAAGGTGCCGGTCACCACCCTCGCCTTCATCGGCCTGCACGGCGGGATCGTGTTCATCCTGGCGTCGGTGATCGACCGAACCGGCATCGCAGCGGCGGCCTTCCTCGGGCTGATCGTGGCCGGGAGCGGCATTGCGGCGGCAGTCGGAGCCGCAGGGTTCCCCGGTTCCAGATGGATCTCGCTGGCCTCGATCGACCAGCACCCGCGGATAGTCCGCGACTATTTCTTCGGCGACACCGTCGAATACCCGGCCGAAGGCGCAGGGTTCTCGGTCTGGGCCTCCGTGATCTTCATCACGATCGTGGTTGTCGCCGCGGTGGTTTTCGTTCGCAACCGATATCGAAAGCTGGCATGACAGACACCATCGTCGTCGATGAGCTCTCGAAGTGGTTCGGTCCCAAGGTGGCCGTGAGCGAGGTGACCATCGGGTTCGGCCCCGGAGTGACCGGTCTGCTCGGCCCCAACGGAGCGGGCAAGACAACGTT
>DASUUP010000371.1:0-2689 GCA_036373995.1 Acidimicrobiia bacterium | reverse complement strand
CGGTGGACGGTCTCCTCGTCGAAAGGGGCGGCGATCTCGATGATGAAAGACGTGACCCCGATCTCCTTCCAGGCCCGCATCAGCTCGGTAATCCGCTCTGGTGTCGTGACGTAGATGTCGGGATCGTCGACAACCGACTCGTCGAGGCGATTGGCTTGCATCTGAGTGCGGAAAAAGCGGAGAGCTTCGGTTTCGCTGTCCCGAATGACCGGGCTGAGGAAGGCCGAGCGCTCGATCTCGGCGGGATCGCGGCCGATCTCTTCGCACCGCTGCTCGAACACTGAGTGCTTCCGCCGCATGAGGTCGAGATCCTCGTGGCCTACCCAATTCCAGATGTCGGCGTAGCGGGCCACCGTGCGCAGGGTCTTTTGCTCGCCACCACCCCCGACGAGGATGGGGAGGCGATCTCGAATCGGCCGCGGGTGCAGTTGGGCTCCAGCCATGGAGTAGTGCCCGCCCGCAGGCGAGGTCACTGTCTCACCGTCGAACAAGGCGCGTAAGGCGGCGACCGACTCATCGAGCCATCCCAGTCGATCACCCAAACCGCTTCCGAACCCGATGCCGAACGCGGTGTGCTCGGGCTCGAACCAGCCGGCACCGATCCCCAGGATGGCGCGGCCATCGGACACGTGGTCGAGCGTCGTCACTCTCTTGGCGAGCAGTGCCGGATTCCAGAAGGTGTTGGCCCCGGTGAGCACCCCCAGATCCAGCCTCGATGTGACCTGGGACCACGCCGTCAGCAACGTGTAGGCGTCGAACGTGTCCTGGGCGGGGTCGCCCATGCACGCCAGTGCGTGCTCCCATGTCCACAGGTGTTCGTAGCCGAGCGATTCGACGATCCGCGCCGCATCCCGGGCCTCGGCCCATGTGTAAACCTGGTTCCAGAGCTGTATCCCAAAGCTGAGTCCCATGGCCTGAAACCCTAGAGAGCGCTGATGCAACGGACTGGGTCCTCTCCGGGCTCCCCGCGCAGGATCGATCGCTTCTGACCCGCCTTTTCGTGGACGGCCACATCGCCTGCATCGCGTGCGCAATACGAGTAGCTTTGGACCAGGCCCCTCAGGTGAGACGAGGAGGGCCGGATGCTCGAGGCGAGACTACAGGAGGCAGCAAGATGACGGGAGACAGTTCAGCCCGCATGCGCGGCACAGAAGTGGATATGCGAGGCATAAGAGATCGCTTTGGAGGAGCCGACCTGCTGGCAGGCATCCTGGGGATGTTTGCGGCCTTGGGTACGCTCGTTTTCCTCGGAGCCTTGTTGGCGGCTGGCGGCGCGGGCATCGACTACCAATTGAACCAGATCGACTTCGACGGCAACCTTCAGGAAGTGGAGGTGGTCGGGGCCATCGTCGCCATCGTCGTGGTGCTCGTCTCGTTCTTCGTCGGCGGCTGGACCGCCGGGCGAGTCGCCCGTTACGACGGAGGCATCAACGGCTTAGGGGTGGCCCTGTGGTTCATTTTGCTGGTGGCGATCTTCGGAGCCCTGGGACTGTGGTTCGGTCAGGAATACAACGCCTTTGCCGGCGTCGACCTGCCCAACTGGTTCGGTCAGTTCGGAGCGGACGAGGTCACCCTCAAATCCATCGCCGGTGCTCTCGCTGGAATCGTGGCCGCGCTACTCGGGGGATACATCGGTGGCGTGACCGGTGAGGTGTATCACCGAAATGTGGACGCGGCCTTGGTGACAGAAGCTACCGACCAGGATGTCTGATACCGAAATGAAGAACCGAATACCCAATGCAAGAACAAGAGGAGGCCCGAGATGTACATCGGAATCGGCACACTCATCCTGATCATTCTCATTCTCATCCTTATCTTCTGACGCTCACAAACGCATGAACCGCGGGCGGAGCCCACCGGGGCTCCGCCCCGATGCGGGGCCCGCCTCACCACAGCCCGAAGAGCATCCGGGTACGTCGCAAGCGTGGCGGTGACTTCGAAGAGTTGCCGACCGGGCAGCAACCTGTCCGTGTCAGAGGTTTCGGGTCACGACGAAATCGACGACCTCCGCGAGGAACCGCCGATCGGCAGTGGCGGGCAATCCCCCAAAAGCCCGGTGGAAGGCCGAGGCGGCCTGCTCCGCAAGGGCACGGGCGTACTCGCGGGCATAGTGGATGCTTCCCCGCTGATCCATCATTGACCTCACGAATGCGACGTCGTCGACCGATCGACTCGTCCGCTCGCCCTCGAGAAAGCCGACCAGGAACTCCCTCTCGGCCCCGTCGACAGTCGAAAGCAGGTGGATGAGCATCAGTGTGCGTTTTCCCTCGGCGATGTCCCCATCGATCTCCTTGCCATACAACTCCTCGGCGCCGGTGAGGTTGAGCAAGTCGTCGGTGATTTGAAACGCTGCGCCCAGGTAGAGACCGAATCGAGACACTTCGGAGAGGTCTGCCCGTCCCCACGACCCGATGAGGGACCCGATCCTGAGGGGGAAGATCGTCGTGTAGGCACACGTCTTGAGAGCGACCATCTCCAGATAGTCCTGGCTGGTGAGGCCAATGGTGTTCTCTGCCCGCCACCCCAGCTCGATTGCCTGACCTTCGATCGTCATTCTGAGCAGCTCTCTGAACTCCGCCATCACTCGGTTGTGCATCGAAGAACCCAGAAGACCGACGTTCTGCGTCAGCGGCTGGAGGGAGAGGGCCGCGAGACCGTCTCCGACATTGATGGCGATGGGCACTCCGTG
>DASUUP010000370.1:0-2515 GCA_036373995.1 Acidimicrobiia bacterium | reverse complement strand
CTCGCGTCGATACGCCGACCTCATCATCCCTGAGGGCTACAACCCTGCGGCGGTGGCGACGGTGATCGAGTTGATCAGGTCGAGACTGGGCTGATCAGTGTCGTAACCCGCAGAGATGAGCGGATTCGGCCCATATGTGGCCCCAGGAACCCAGGGTTCAGGTTCAATGGCCGGGCCGCTCAGTCGATGAGCCAGAGTTGTTGCTGGCGGCCGTCGAGGAAGTCAATGCCGGTGTTGTCGAGGAAGGCGTCCTCTTCCAGCATGATTCGGCACTGCTGGCCTTCCCACTCCTCGACGTCGAGCTCAACAGCCAGTTCGATGGACCAACCGGTGTTGACACCCAACGGGTAGTCACCCTCACCGGGCACGGCCACCTGGTTGTCCCAGAGCCCGATGGTCGCTCCGGCGGCATGGCCGTGGAGACCGATTGGATGTGTGTAGACCACCGGTCGGATGTCTTCGCTCCGGGCCCGGTCGAGCGTTGCGGTCAGGGTCTCGTTTCCAGTGCGACCGGGCGTCATCTCCTGCATCAGGATGTCTTGTAGCCGATTGCCTTGCTCGAGACCTCGTGTGAACGACGACGGCGGCGTCTTCTCGCCGTCACCAAGGACGTAGCCGTGCTGCTGTTGGTCGGTGTGGTATCCCGATCGAACTATGCCGAAATCGATGTGAACCAGGTCACCCCTCTCTATCACCCGATCCTCAATCCCATCAGCGGGCGTACGGGCGGCGTCCCCTTTGCGCTGCACGCTCACCCCCGGGTGAAACCAATTGGTGAGGCCGTGCTCGTGTGACGTTTGAGCCAGCCACCAGGCGACGTCCTCGGTGGTGGTGACACCGGGCTCTATCACTTCGTTGGAGAGAGCCCGCCGCAAGAAAGCGTGTGCAATCGCACAGGCTTCCCTCATCGGCCCGATCTCCTCCGGCAGTCGGGTCTCGAGCCAGCCAACGGCGAGTGGGTCCGCCGACTCGAGACGGTGGGCATGGAGAGCCCGTGTGAGTGCGAAATGCTCGCTCGACGTGATGCCGTCGGCCAGTGCAAAGGTGTCCGACGTGTTGATGCCGATGGTTCCGGTTACATCGGCGACGTAGTCGCGCAGCGCCAGCCATTGTTCGGGCTCAGTCTCTGGGTCCCAGACCGATGGGAATGGGCCGACCGGGTATCGGGCGATCGCACCACGTTCGCTTCCGCCATCTTTGAACACCAGCAGCGTGCGACGTCTGGCGGTCCGGAGCCAGGTAGATGGCAACATCGTTCGCGCCACCGGGTCCTCGTTGTATTCCCGTGCCGCGATGACCCACGACTCGAAACCGTGACGCTGCATCAATTCGGGAACCAGGAGATCCAGCCGACGCGCCAATAGCTCGTCGTGCGATCTGGCAGCTTCTCTGACATCCATTGAGGCGAAGATAACCCCATTCCTAGAATCGGGGCCCATGTCTGAAAGGTCGACCGTTGCCGTGATCGGAGTCGGCGCCATGGGAGAGGCTCTCGTGTCCGGTTTGCTCGGAGCCGGATGGCGATCCGGTGATGTGGCACTGTGTGTGCGTCGGCTCGACCGACGAGACGAGCTGGCTCACAAGACGGGTTGCGCGGTTGGTCTGGACCCTGTCGAGACGATCGCGGGCCGGGATGTGATCGTTGTGGCGGTCAAGCCCCGGGATGTCGCCGATGTCCTGAAGACGATTGCGGGCGCGGTGCAGGAGCCCCAGATCGTGATCTCATTGGCGGCCGGTGTCACCACGCAGACATATGAGACCCAGCTCGGTCCGATACCTGTGGTCAGGGCTATGCCCAACACCCCCGCTCTGGTCAGGGAGGGTGTGACCGGAATCGCGCCCGGAAGCCACGCCGGCTCCGACCACCTCAGTGTTGCCCAGGAGATCCTGGGTGCGGTCGGGTCGGTGCGGGTGATGGAGGAAACCCTTCTCGATGCGGTCACCGCGGTATCGGGGACCGGGCCCGCCTACGTGTTCCTGCTCGCCGAGGCCCTCACCGAGGCTGCGATGCGTGAAGGTCTGCCTCGTGATGTCGCCGAGGGCTTCGTGCACCAGACGATCAGAGGGGCGGGCCACCTCCTCACCGACACCGACAAGAGCCCCGCTGAGCTTCGCTACGAGGTCACTTCCCCGGGGGGGACAACGGCAGCAGCCATGCACGTGCTGGAGGAGAAGGGTTTCAGGGCAGTGGTGGAGGACGCGGTACGAGCGGCTGCGATCAGGGCACGCGAGCTCGGAGGCGGCGCCTGAGTCTCTTCTCGCGCGCCACGGTCGCCGTGGCCAGCTCGACTCCGGTCGAGAAGCTGTTCACATCCACCCGGCCCGGTCGAGCGGTGGCCGAACGATTCGTGGCCGGCGACACTCTGGACAGTGCGGTCACGGTGGCACACAACCTCAACGAGCGGGGCTTCACCGTCTCCCTCGATCTGCTCGGCGAGGAGGTCATCGATGTCGACTCGGCGGGGGCGGCCCTGGCCGAGTATCTGAGTTGTCTCGACCGCATCGAGTCGGAGGG
>DASUUP010000369.1:0-5191 GCA_036373995.1 Acidimicrobiia bacterium | reverse complement strand
GTTCGCCCTGGCCGCCTGGCGGCTGCGCATTGCGATAACGCGTCCCTGACGTTCTGCCCCGGCCGTTGCCGCATGATCCCTTTCTGATGGTTGAATGACTCCATGTCGGCATTAGGACGCATCCTTCAGATCATCGGCTGGCTTTGGATCGCCGCCGGGTTCTTCGGGCCGCTGGTCAACGTCCCGGGAATCAGCGTGTTCCCGGGGATCATCATCCTGTTCATCTCACGTGTCGTCCGGAGACAGTCGGAACAGGTGCCCCGGAGCGAAGACAACGTCGAACAGGCCACCGAGCAGCAGGAGACGCCTCGAATCCTGAACACGGAGCGTCGCCCTCGTCCGGCTCCCGAGGTCAAGCCGAAGCCCGCGCCGGAGCCGAAGCTTGCACTCGAGCCGAAACAAGAGACCGAGCCGATATGGAGGACCGAGCCGAAACAAAGCACGGAGCCGAACCAGAGGATCGAGCCGGAGCCGGTGGAATCGGAGCGCGGCGAGCTGCTGGAGCGTGTGCTTCTGGCGGGTCAGGAGATGGCTGAGCAGTCCGAGGAGCCACCGCGTCCGGAGCTCGTGACCGACGAGGATGGCCGTCCGCTGAGCTCGGCGGAGATGATCGCCAGGGCCCATCGTCGCTGGGATCGCAGGCCCTAGTGGCCGAGCCCCCTCGCCGCCAGGTCTCGGGTCTCCCTCAACTCGGCGGCGAACTCGGATCGCCGTTGGTCGATACCAGGCGATTCTTCGATCAACCCCCGGTTACGGGCAAGGGCCAGGGCCGACTTGAACAACACCTGGCTTGCGCTCTCCCCTGAGAAGACTCTCTCCTCGATCCGATACATCCTCGCCCGGGCCAGACACGACTGCAGGAACTTCTTCTCATCGAATTGGGTATCGAGAGTCTCTAACTCGTCGCCCACGATCTGATAGGCGTCGAGAAAAGGGAGCAAAGCCCAGTACGCAACGGGGTCCCCCAACTTGGACAACACTTCCGCCGGCCCGGCGGAGCCCAAGAGTCGATCCCAGTCGGGAACGTCGACCTCGATGTCATCGGACACGAGCTCGAGGAACTCTTCCTTCTCCGGGAAGAAGAACTCGAACTTCAACAGATCTCGCAGAGCGAGCATGCGCTCTCCTGCCGCCTCGGCCGTTGGCTCCGGCCGGCCGTTCAGCAGGGAAGTGAATGCGATCTCGGCGAGGGCACGGTTCACGAAGAAGTGGACGACGATGTTGCGGTAGTAGGAGACGCGGATCATCTGTTCGTCGTCCAGCCAGAAGACGCGTCTCCCCAAGGCCTCGTGGCTCGACACGTTCCCGTTCTCGCCCAACCAGTCGAGGATGCTCGTGACGTTCTCTGAGTCGGCGACATCCAGATACTCGGTGGTGGGGAGACCCCGGGCGCGGATGAAATCTGCGAAACGGGCGCAGTCGCGACCCAATTGCTCGGCCGTTCGGGCCTTGCCCCGCGCCGCCAGTAAGGCGATGGATACCAGAGCGGTCGGTGTCGTCGGCGTCACCCGGCCGATGCGATACATGACTTCGAAGGCCAGTTTCCGCAACCCGAGCGAATCCTCCTCTTCCTCGTCGATCGTCCTGACCACCGACGCCACCGACACGGGCTCCCCGAAGCGGATATGGATGTTGCCGTAGCGGCGCCGCAGCGATCTGATGGCTCGCAGCAACCAGCCGAGCGACTCGGTCTCCTTGCTCTTGCCCTGTGCCTCCCGCGCGTAGTCGGGCACGTCTTGGATCTGGTCGTAGGCGATCGACACCGGGATGAGCTTGACGTCCTCGCTCTTGCCGCGCCTCAACGAGTCGACGACGTAGTGCAGGAGGCCGAAACGGGGCGGGTTGAGACGACCGGAGCGCGACCTCCCGCCCTCCATGTACCACTCGAGGGGGAATCGCTTCTCGACCAGGTAGTCGATGTAGGCGCGCAGAACGATCTTGTAGAGCTCGTTGCCCCGGAATGAGCGACGGATGAAGAACACGCCGGTCCTGCGAAGAAGCGGTCCGATCGGGAAGAAGTTCAGGTTGATGCCCCCGGCGGTGTGATTCGGGGGCAGATCGTTCTCCCAGAGCATGAACTGGAGACTGAGACGGTCCAGGTTGGAGCGATGTGAGGGGAGGAAGACCACCGGACTCTCACTCCCGAGTGCGGCCACCTTTCGCACTTCCTCCTCGTCGTAGCGGATCGCTCCGTACCCCTGCCTGTAGAGACGGTGGATGGCGTTGGCGATCAGGTCGATCACATAAGGGCTGTGGGTGGCCGCTATCTCCTTCAGGTACCTCTGCGCCGTCCGTCGGACCTCTTCGACGTCACCCCCCGCTTCGTCGGCGTATTCGCGCAAGGTCTGGTCGAACTCGCCACGCGAGAGGATCGCCTCGGAGACGAAGCGCGGGATCTTGTATCGGTTCCCCCGCAATTTCCGCTCCACCTGGTCGAGCGTCCGCCAGGCCCTTCGGGTGACGAATGCGGTCACTCCGTCGATCTCACCAGACTCCTCGTAGGCGGTGGCCAGTTGGGTCGAGGTGGCGCCGGTGGCCGCCACCAGTTTCACCCTGCTCGGCTGGAACGTTCGGATGAACCTCGCCCGAAGGCCGCGGGGGTCGCGTGGGTCGCCGGGTTTGAACGCGTCCGACCACCCCACGGAGCGGACCCCACCTTTCGAGGGCGCCATCCACACCACCCGCACCGGGATGAAGAACGAGTCGGGGTCGACCATGAGGTCGGTCAGGTCATCGAGACGAAAGCTCCGTCGTCTCCGCGACGATCTGATCCGACGTGTCAGCGGAGCGTCCACCGACCGCCGCAGCCACTTCTCGAGGATCTTTGCCTCGTACTCGGATGAGGCTTCGACCAGGTACACGACACGCGATCCGTCCGGGCCGATGAGGAGCTCGCGGTCGGGTGGGGGTCGGCGGGACACCTGGATCACTCTATTTGACTGCCAGAATCGGGTCTGGTGCGAGTCGTCCTACAACGAGTGAGCAGTGCCCGGGTGAGGGTCGAGGGCTCCGTCGTGGCCAGCATCGGCCGCGGGGCTCTGTTGTTCGTCGGCATCGAGCCGGCCGACACCAGCGAAGACGTCAGCGTCGCGGTCGACAAGATCGCCGGTCTTCGGGTGTTCGCCGATGACGTCGGGAAGATGAACCTCTCGATCGGCGACGTCGAGGGTGAGATCATCGTCGTCAGCCAGTTCACCCTGCTCGGCGATATCCGGAAGGGGAGACGTCCATCGTTCACCGGGGCGGCCACCCCCGACGTCGCGGCACCGCTCCTGGATGAGATGGTCGACGGGTTTCGTCAGATCGGCATCAGGACTGGCACCGGCGTCTTCGGGGCGTCCATGGAGGTCGATCTCGTCGCCGACGGGCCTGTCACGCTGTCCTTCTCCGTCCGGAACGCCAGGTTGGATTGAGCGGGGAGTCGCGCCAGTGCTTCCAGCCCATGATCGCGGTGAGGCCGACGGCTAGCGCGGCGAGACCGGGCCCGGTGCCGGCGAGCCCACCGGTCGACCAGGTCTGTTGCGGCCAGACGAGCGCCGATGTCACCAGACCCGCCATTGCGGTCAGTGCGGCCAGGCCGGCAGATCGGGTGATGCGGCCGGCGAGGACGATCAAGCCGACACAGACGGGCAGCACCCACGGCCAGGCTGCGGCGAGCACCCCGAGTGAGATGCCGAGACCCTTGCCTCCGGAGAATCGGTACCAGATGTTGAACACGTTGCCGGCGACCGCAGCGACCCCGCCGACGATTGCCCCCGGCTCTCCGGCGATCGAGAGAGCCACCCATACCGCGGCGAAGCCTTTGGCGGCCTCGATGACCAGAACCGATGCAGCCAGGGCGGCGCCCCCGGTGCGGAGAGCGTTGTTGGTGCCCGGATTGCCCGAGCCCACGCTGCGCAGGTCGATCCCGCGGAGGCGCGCCAGGAAACCCGCAGTTGGCATGGACCCGATCAGATAGGCCGCAATTGCGGCCACGACGATCACGGAGACATCTCCTGTTGCCCGGCGTCACAGAACTGGAGGAAGTCGCAGTTGGAGCACCATCGTCCCGGAGTTGGCTCGAACTTCCTCGCCTCGATGTCCCTCGTGAGCAGTTCCAGATGCCGTCGGGCGCCGGCGATCCAATCGGGGTCGGCTTGAGCTGAAACCTCCTCCAGTCCGCCTCCCAGATAGGCGAAGGTGACGTCCAGGGTCTCCGGCTTGTGGTCAGTGAACTCGACCTCCTGCACGGCCACGGCGTAGGCCTCGAGTTGGACCATGCGGGCCGGGTCGTCCTTGGGTCTGCCGGTCTTGAAGTCGACGACCTCCCAATGGCTGCCGTCTGTGTAGATGGCGTCGATCCGCCCTCGCACCTTGTACCCGTTCCCGAGGACGAACGTGAAGGGTGCCTCCACGAACGTGGCGCTCTCTTCGGCAAACCGCGAGGTCTCGTAGACCGAATAGGCGCCGGGTCCGGTCTCACCTTCGACCACGTCATAGAGATCGGGCTCGAGATCGTCGAAGGGCACGTGGCCGCGTTGATCGAGCTCGATGCGTCGGTGGATCTCGCTTCCACGGACCGCGGCGACATTGCGACGTCGTGGCAGCGGATCGATGTCGGTCCAGTAGAAGCGTTTCGGGCATTGCGCGTACGTGACGAGCCCGGTAACCGAGATGGCGTCGAGTGGCTGCGCCGGCTCGTCCACGGGAACGTCGTCGAGGGCAAAGAGACGCTGGCTCCACTCCTCGGTCATGCGCCGATACTCGTCGAGGACACCGACGCTTTCGGCAACGGCGTCGATCTGGGCCGGGTCCTCGGAGGCCATCCGGAGCGCCGCTTGCCAACCGTCGGCAAAGAGAGGGTCGGGAGCGTCGCCGGCTTCACCGGTGGTGAGGATGTCGGGTCGTGGCCCCTGCTCGGCGTGCCCGGCGCTCCGGCTGGCCGGATGTGACTCGACCAGGTCGAACAGATCCGACGGCTCGGCAGCCGTCTGGCGCGGCTCGGGCAAGCCATACCAATAGGCGCCGGTGACGAAGAGCCGTCGCTTCGCCCTGGTGGCCGCGACATAGGCGACCCGCCACTCCTGCGCCCTGTGTCTGTCGCGGAAGAGAGACTTCCGGCCATCTTCGTCCTCGGGGAGCCCACCGAGCGATGTGTCGAGTCTGAACTCGACCGGCAGCTGATAGGGGAACCGGACAGGGTCGGGAAACG
>DASUUP010000368.1:0-4049 GCA_036373995.1 Acidimicrobiia bacterium | reverse complement strand
CGCAGGGGAGTCCGTGTTTCGTCTGCTGCTCCCGATGGCACGTGAAACGGAAGCTGTGCTGGCTTCACACATCGACCGGGCGTAGCTACCTTGTACTGGTGATGCCGGTCATTTCGTCACCGATCGTCTATTGGCCGCTGCTTTTGCTGGGAGCCTATTTGGTGGGCGCTGTGCCGTTCGCCCAAGTGGTGGCGCGCCTGCACGGCGTCGACCTTCGGAGGGTCGGCTCCAGGAACGTCGGCGCCGGCAATCTCAGGCGCGCCGTAGGGCTTCCCTGGGCCATCTTCGCCGGGACCCTCGATGGTCTCAAGGGCCTCGTCCCGGTATGGCTCTCCCTGCGTCTCGGGCTCGGTCCCGGTGCTGCCGGCCTCGTCGGCGTCGCAGCTGTGATCGGGCACAGCTGGTCGGTCTTCATGTGGGGACGGTCCGGACGTGGCCTCGCCACGGCTTTCGGCCTCATCCTGGCACTCAACCCAGCCCTAGCCGTCTGGACCACCGGCTGGGCCATTGCGGGTTGGAGGATCGGCGGTGGGCTCGCCGGGTTCCTCGGCTGGGGCCTACTGCCCATTGTCAGCGTGGCTCTGGGCAGCCCCGCCACGGAGAGTCTTCTCATTGGTCTACTGGCCGTGATCCTCATGGCACGACGCATGCAGGGGAATCTCGGTGATGAGATGGATGGAACATCGATGATGCGTCGGGTGATCTACGACAAGGACTTGGTCGCAGACCAGTCCGGGGGGACAGCAGACGATCCACTGACGCTGTGAGCCCAAAACGGGTTCTGACCATCGCCGCGATCGCGGTGATCATGTATGTCGGTTTCGGCTATTGGGTGGTCACCAACTACGAGATCCCGCCCGTTCGCGGCACCGCTCTCGGTCTGGTGATCATTGCCGCGATCTGTCAGATCGGCGCCAAATGGTTCTTTGGCTTGTTGTTCAAGGAGTCGGTGCAGAAGACCGGATTAGACGTGGGTGCATGGTCGGCGTTCAAGGCGGCTCTCGTCGGTGCCGGGGTCGCCCGTCTGATCCCCGCCGGGGGAGCAATCACGCCTGTAGCCCTGTCGTGGACGGTCCGCGACGAAGTCGAGCACAGCACCGCGGGCCCCGGGATCCGCACCGTCCTCCTCAACTATGCGGGCCTGCTCATCATGGCCGGGGGAGCGGCTCTCATCGACAGGCCGTCGGGGACGCTCCCGGTTTTCTCGGTTTCCATCCTGGTGGTTGCCCCCATCGTCCTGATCATCGGCACCCTTCTCATGTTCGGCTCGGGCCGTCTCGGGAGCATTGCCAAATACCTGCCCGAGGTCATTCGCAAGAGAATCGACACGTCCATGGTCAACCATCCGCCGGGGTGGAAGTCGCAGGTCTACATCTGGGCTCGTCTGGTCCTCGAGGCCGCGGCACTCTGGCTCGTCATGGTTGCGTTCAACATCGACCTGAACGGCTGGGAAGCCCTATCCGTATACGCCGTTTCGCAGTTGGTCGGCGGTCTTCCCGGCACACCGGGAGGTCTCGGGGTCACCGAGTTCGGGATGGTCCTGGTGCTCGCCGCCTACGGTTTCCCGGCCGGAACCACCGTGGCACCCGTCCTCGTCTACCGGGTCGTCTCCTACTTCTTGCCGGCCGGATTGAGTCTCCTCGCCGGCGGGTCGACCTTTCTCAGATCACCCGAGGCCAAGGCAGCGGCGGAGGCCGATTAGCCTCGAACCACATGTCCCAAACCGTCGAGTTCAATCTCTCCAATCAAGCCGGTGAGCAGGTCTCCAGCGACGACTTCGCCGGCAAGAAGTACGTGATGTTCTTCTATCCGAGGGCGATGACCCCGGGTTGCACGGCCGAGTCGTGTGATTTCCGTGACAGCTACTCCGAGTTCCGGGACGCCGGCTACGAGATCGTCGGCGTGAGCCCCGACCCGCCTTCCCGGAACGCCAAGTTCAAGGAGAAGGAGGGGCTCAACTTCGACCTCCTCTCCGACGAGGACCACTCACTCGCCGAGTCACTGGGCGCCTGGGGCGAGAAGAAGCTGTATGGCAAGACCACGGAGGGTCTCATCCGATCGACCTTCGTCATCGACGAGGACGGTGAGCTGGAGAAGGCCTACAGAAACGTCAGGGCCAAGGGCCACGTCGACAAGGTCAAGACCGACCTGTTGGAGGCCTGAAAGCGTTCTGTGCGGATTTGTGGCGACAGAGCCGTCACAAACCAGCACACAACGGTCAGTCAGTCAACGCCCCAGCTCGTTGCCGGTGAGGTTCTCGAGAGCTTTGACAAGGGCGTGGTTGCCTTCGGAGCCGAGACCGCGCGCCTGGAGTGACCGGTAGAGCTGGAAGACGAGGGCTGTGCCGGGGAGAGAGGCACCGACCTCGTCGGCAGCCTCCAGGACCAGACGGAGATCCTTCTGCTGGAGGTCGATGGTGAAGCCGGGGCGCCAGTCACGCTCGATCATCTGCGGGCCCCGGTTGGAGAGCATCCATGATCCGGCTGCTCCGCCCTCGACGGCCGCGAGAGTTTTCTCGAGGTCGAGTCCCGCAGCGTCGGCAAGCATCAGAGCCTCCGATGCGGCCAGCTGGTTGAGCACGACGAGGATCTGATTCACCGCCTTGACCATCTGTCCCGCACCCGGCTCATCGCCGACGTGGACGATGGAGGTCGAGTACGTCTCCATGAACGGTCGTACCCGCTCCAATGCGGCAGCGTCACCCCCGGCCATCACCGCGAGAGTGCCGCGCTCAGCTCCCTCGGACCCTCCCGACACCGGGGCGTCGATCCACTCGACTCCCAGGTCGGCCGTCTGAGCAGCGAAGCGGGCCGTGGCAACCGGGGAGATCGTGGAGTGATCGACCAGGACGTCACCCGACGTCATTCCGTGGATGACGCCATAGTCGCCGAACACCACGTCCTCGACATCGGGTGTGTCAGATACACAGACGAAGACGATGTCTGACTCCGGGCCCACCTCTTGGGGGCTGTCCACCACTTTCGCCCTCAAACCTTCGGTTTTGGAAGGAGTGCGATTCCAGATCGTGAGGGGATGCCCGGCCGCGATCAGGTTCGCCGCCATGCCCCTTCCCATGATTCCGAGACCTACGTATCCGAGACGTTCCATACAACCAACAGTAGAGATGGGGTTTCGGCAGGAAACTCCAACTCGTCGAACTAGTTTCGACAGGCATGCCCAGCAATCGTCTCGACCAGGTCCTCGCCACCGAGCTCGACGAGCTCCGGCAATCCGGGACCGACAAGGGCGCCGAATCGGTCGTCACCGAGATCCTGGCCCCTCGGTCCGGGATGGGACCGAGATACCGGCTCGCCGGCGAGGACCGGGAGTTTCTTCGCATGAACTCCAACAGCTATCTCGGCCTGTCCAGCCACCCGGCGGTGCTGGATGCCGAAGAGGCGGCGACCCGTCGATTCGGGGCGGGGCCGGGCGCGGTCCGGTTCATCTCGGGCACCTACCAGCACCACATCGACCTGGAGAGCCGTCTCGCCGGTTTCCATGACAGAGAAGACGCCATCATCTACTCCTCGGCATACGCGGCCGTGGTGTCGACTCTGTCGTCGCTGATCACCTCCGAGACCGTGGTGCTGTCGGACGAGTTGAACCACAACTGCATAATCAATGCGATCAGGATGACCCGGCCCGCCGACCGGGGGGTTTACCCACATCTCGACTTGGACACGCTGGACACGGCACTCACCGAGACCGCTGGACTCGGAAAGAGGGCCCTCGTCGTCACCGACGGTGTCTTCTCGATGCGCGGCGACTTCGCCGACCTTGGTGCGATAGCCGAGATCGCCAGCCGGCACGACGACTCGTTTCCCGAGAACGTCGTTGTGGTGGTGGACGACTCACACGGCGTCGGAGCCTACGGCGATACCGGACGCGGAACCGAAGAAGTGACTTCGGGCGGAGCCGACGTACTCATCGGGACTCTGGGCAAGGCCTTCGGTGTCAACGGCGGCTACGTGACCGGAAGCCGAACCCTCACGACGTATCTGCGGGAGAGGGGCCCCATGTACGTCTACTCCAACCCGATCACACCCGGC
>DASUUP010000367.1:0-2166 GCA_036373995.1 Acidimicrobiia bacterium | reverse complement strand
GGCCATGCCCAGTTCACCGACAGCGTCGACTGGATCAGTCGGCGGCGAGCTAGCGACAGAGGCCGCGGCGAAGACGAACGTCAGCGACCACAGGACCCAGGGCAGCCACTGACCCACCCCGATCGGCTCGGCTCGCACCGACCCATCCGCCGGCCGCACGATCTCCACAATGGATTCTCGGTCAGGCTAGCCCACCTTGTCCATAGTGGACAGCCACATTCATAGCCCGTCGAAACGTCCGGTCAGCCCCCGCAATCCGAGGGGATGACTCCGTTCCGGGAATCCCTGGTAGCCCATACGTTGCACGAATCGTTGAAGGAGGCTCCATGTCCCAGAAGACGGCTGCCCCAGCCAGCAAAGATCAGCTATGGGGGAAAGGTCGCCGGACCGCTTTTTACTTCGCAGTTGCCCGGAGCTTGCTGGCGATGCTGATCACAGGACCGGTGCTCACCCTCCCGGTCACCGCCTGGCTCTCCGAGGCGACCCTGGACGCGATGTTCGGCGAGGAAGGCCTTGGGATCCACCGGGT
Organism: Acidimicrobiia bacterium; assembly: GCA_036373995.1. GTDB lineage: Bacteria > Actinomycetota > Acidimicrobiia > Spongiisociales > ZC4RG35 > JANQRA01. Next base: position 1,637 of record DASUUP010000367.1, on the reverse strand, counting down.
GCACATGCAAGGGGCGTCGCTGCTGTTCTGGCTGACCATCGTGGCAATGGTGGCGCAGTTCCGGCATCCCGAGTCGAAGGCAGCTCCGCTGTGGGCGGCGGTAGCGGGATGGGTGGTGTTCCTCCCCGTAGAACTGACGCATCTGGTCGATCCTTACAGCATCCTGATCACGGCCCTAGTCGTAGTGGCCCTGGCACTCCACCCTCGCCGTTGGCCGACATCACTCCTGCGGTGGCAGTCCGGGCCAAGGCTCCTCGCAGTTCCTTTCGCCGTCGTCGCGTTCGGCTACGGATACCTGCAGGCAATGCTGCAGCTCAACGCCGTTCCCGGCGACCCGCATGCGGTCGTCTCCCACTACGAACTGATGACCGGGATCGCCGTCGGCCTGGCGGTGTCCGCGTTGTTGGGGGCCACGTACTTCTCGGGTCATCTGATCTCGGCGTGGACCGCCAGCATCCTGACGCTGGTGCTCGCTGTCTTCTACATCGGCCACCCCGATCAGATGTCGTCAGTCGGAGTTGGCTGGGGATCCGCGCTCGTTGTTTGGGGTCTCGTCTACCTGTTCGTCTCCACGCGGTTCAGACGGAACCTCGCCACCAAGAGAGAAAGCTGAAGCGCTCATGTTGAGCACAGGAACGATCCTCGACATCGGCGACCACACTGTCGAGGTTCTCGAGACTCCCGAAACCACAAGAGACCGCTATCGCATCCGGATCGTCGCCGAGCCTGGCGGCCCAGGGGTGGACAACGACTTTCCCCACCTCCACCCCACCCTCGTCGAGACTTTCCAATGCGTCTCGGGGGAGATGACTGCCCTTGCCGGCAAAGAACTCGTCGTACTACCACCCGGAGAGAAAATCGAGGTTGCGCCCGGTCTGCTTCATGGGTTCGTGAACACGGGCCAAGACATGCTGACCGTCGACTCCGAAGTCATCTTCCCCAACGGATACCGCCCCGAAGACGACCTGATGCGCTTCGCAGCCATTTACGACTGGCTCCGAAGGCAGGGTCCGGTTAACGCGAGAACCGGAGAACCCCCACTCCTCCAGATCGCTGTGCTCACCCATGCCTATCGAAAGGTCATTACCCCGCCGGGAATCGCAGGTGCACTAATACCACTGCTTTCTGCCCTAGGACATCTCAGGGGCTACCGATCGGAATTCCCCGAGCCCAACTCATGAGCCCGACATCGTCCGCTGTTCGCAACTTCTTTTGGTGCACTCACGATCTTGGCATTCCGGGGACACTCGATGAACCTCAATCACGGTCCGAGCGAAGGCAATCGCGTCACCACCTGGTTTGCCTCGGCCGGCGGGAGCACGTTGACCACCCTCGACTAGAGCGCCGCGTATCAGGTCATCAGACCCGAGCGCTCTGAGCCCAGAGCACCTCGCACAAAAAGAGGTGCTTCAAGGCTCGATCATGTGGGGCACCTGTGGAGCGTGAGACTCCAGTATCGTGAATCGAACGAACCGGAGGGCACCCGAGAATCGCCCTGACCAGGGAGTTCAGTGGAGCTGACGGGATTTGAACCCGTGACCCCCTCGTTGCGAAGGATGCAGTCAAAAGCCTCTGAGGATGGAAGACGACTCCCATCAGGCGCCCTGTGGAGCGGCCGTGGCACCAGCGGAGCGATG
>DASUUP010000366.1:0-2252 GCA_036373995.1 Acidimicrobiia bacterium | reverse complement strand
AGTTCTTCGACAGCGATGATCCTCTCCTCAACCGCTTTCCCGTAGGGCTTGCCCTGAAGGCGGAATTCTCGATGTACGGCCCTCACCTCCTCGAGGGCCCCGATGAGATGGTGACTGGGATGGGTGTCGGGCATCTGGATGGGGTGCACTTCGTGGCCGAGCCCGCGGAGAGCGGCGACCGCACCTTCGAAGGCGCCTTTGACGTCGTCGCCCATCGGGGCACCCTCGTACCAGGGCTCGGGTACTCCCATGCGTAGCGCCTTTTGGTCGGGCTCGGGGGTCTCGTCCCCGGACATCACCCGATAGGAGACGGCGATGTTCTCCATCGAGTTGGCGAGGGGGCCAACGGTGTCGATCGAGGGGACGAGGGGGAACACGCCGTCGAGTGGGATCCTCCCATAGGTCACCTTCAGGCCGAAGGTGCCGCACAGCGCAGCGGGCACTCGGACCGAACCGCCGGTGTCCGTGCCTACTGCAATGGGAGTGATGCCCGCAGCCACCGCGGCGGCCGATCCCCCGGAGGACCCACCCACCGACGTGGTGAGATCCCACGGATTCCGAACCGGTCCCCAATGCTCGTTCTCTGAGTTGAAGCCGAAGGCCCACTCGTGGAGGTTGGCCCGACCGATGATCACCGCCCCCGCATCCTCGAGACGTTGCAGACAGTCGGCGGTCTTGGTTGCGACCTCGGTGTAGAACGACGAGCCACATGTCGTCGTCCGATCAACATGTTCGATCAGATCCTTGACCGCCACCGGGACACCGGCGAGAGGGCCAACGTCTTCTCCTTCAGCCAGTCTGGAGTCGATCTCGGTGGCCCGCTCCAGGGCGCGGGCGTCGTCCAATGAGATGAAGGCGTTGACCGTGTCCTGGGTCTCGTGAGCCCTGGCGAGGGCCGCCTTCACCCGGTCGGTCGCGGTCTGATGGGACACGTGTTGGCACGGTAGCTGATGACCCGATCCCTGTGCTCCCGAGAACGATGCGAGGGCTATTCGGTGATGGTGAGCCCGGAGTTGGTGGGGACCAGGGAGACCCAGATCTTGCCGGCGGGGACGGTGATCACCTTGCCGTCGGCGTCGGTGAGGGTGAACCAGTCGGTCAGCTCTTCACGCTCCCAGGTTCCGGCGACGTACTTGCCGTCGGCGAACACGTACGCCTCGCCCGAGCCGGTGACCTCGGAGCTGGGGAGCCCGTTGACCGAGTACTGGTTCGTGTAGAGGGCAACCATCACGGGCACGCCGATCCTGGTCTCGTTGCCTTCCTGGTCGCGCACCATGCCCTCCCGACCGTCGGCGGTGCGCAGCCACATGCCCTCGGTCTCGTCCCAGTCCCACACCACCGTGTTTCTGGCGAAGTTCACCTGCACCGACGAAGCGGGAAGTGCGTCGGAAGGCAATGGCCCAAACTCCCAAATCGGCGCTTCCGGTGGTAGGTCCGGATAACCGCGTTCGTCGGCTGTCTCCCGCAGCACGAAGGTGTCGACGTAGAGGTTGTGCGGTGCGCGCCTCCCCGAGATCCGGAATGTGCCGTTGGAAAGCTCCTTGATGAGGTTCACGCCGTTGCCGTTGATCATGTTCTGCACCCACCCCTGAGCTCCTGAGATCGTGAAGGTGGGCTCGTTGAACGCGGGGAGCAGATTGGCGTCGGTGGGACGACCGGAACGATTGGGGCCGAGATACTCGCTGTCACTCTCATGCCAGATCGTGATGAACCGGGTGATGCCTTCGACCAGCATCTCCACGACCATGTCGGCCTGATCGATGCCCGACTGGGGTTTGGCCAGAGGGTGGTTGTCGATCTTGACGGCGAGAACCCGACGCTCCATGAGAGTCGGATCGTCAACCGGGAGGCCATTGATGAGAGAAGTCTCGGGGAGCTCGAGGGTGGTGGTTGTCGACGATGTGGATGTGGAGGTCGATGACGTGGAGGTGGTTGAGGATGTGCTGGTGGATTCGGCCGCCTCGCTCGGGCTACAAGCTGCAAGCAGCAGAGCGAGCGTGACCAGCCTGGCAACTGTGGTCCGCATCGGAGCGAGTTTACGAAGCGGCAGATTTCTATCTGGAATTGTCCGACTTTGAACTCGAGGCACGAGTCGTGAGCTTCGTGCAGTTCTTCTGTTTGGTCGGCTATTTTCCGAGAACTCCGCCGACCACGTCCAGGTGGGGTAGAGCCGACTGTGGTTGATCGACAGAGATGGCGAGCTCGATGCCATCGGAATTGGCTCGCAGGACGTACAGGGCATCGATGTTGAC
>DASUUP010000365.1:0-5249 GCA_036373995.1 Acidimicrobiia bacterium | reverse complement strand
GGCAGCGACGATGACCGACCGTTTCGTGCCATCGGAAGTGATCCAGGAGCGATTCAACCGGCTGGTCGAGACCCAGAACCGGATCTCCGCTGAACGCAATGCCGAGATGGTGGGGACCACGGTGGAAGTCCTCTCCGAGGGCCCTTCCAAGAAGGATCCCGAGGTCGCCACCACGCGAACCCGGACAGGAAAAGTGGTCCACGTGCCCGGAGTCCACCGGTCCGGGTCGTTCCTCGAAGTGCACATCGAAGAGGCCGCTATGCACCACCTGACCGGGGCAACGATCTGAGCAGAGTCTTGGCCATCCTCGGGCCCACGGCTTCGGGCAAGACCGGGATGGCGATCGAGATCGCTGTCCGCATTGGTGCCGAGATCGTCTCGGTCGACTCGATGCAAGTCTATCGGGGAATGGACATCGGCACGGCGAAACCGACGATCATCTAGAGAAGAGGTGTTCCCCACCACATGGTCGACATCGTCGAACCGTCCGAGGAGTTCACGGTCGCCGAGTTCCGACGCATCGGGAGGCGTGTCCTGGAGGAGGCCTCGACTCCGATCATCATCACCGGGGGGTCGGGTCTGCACTTCAGGGCCCTGGTCGATCCCATGAGTTTCGCGCCGACCGATCCTGATCTCCGCGCCGAGCTCGAGGAGCTCTCTCTGGTTGCGCTGGCGGGTGAGCTGGAGGAGTTCGATGCCAAGGCCGGGAGGCATGTCGATCTGGCCAACAAGCGACGTGTGGTGAGGGCGGTGGAGATCCACAGACTCACCGGAGAGACGCCGTCACAGAGGGCAGCCTCTGTCGAAGCGGGAGCGCTGGAGAGATACGTCCCCGAGATCTCCTTCACTGCCATTGGAGTCGATCCCGGCGCCGGGATAGATGAGCGAATCGCGAGACGTCTGGCCGATATGAGATCAGGCGGCCTCGTCGAAGAGGTTCGAGGTTTGAGCGACAAACTCGGCCGAACCGCGCGATCGGCGGTCGGCTACAGGGAGATCCTCGAGTACCTGGACGGACAGATGACCCTGGAAGAGGCCTTTGAGGAGGTCGAGGGCAACACCCGCAGACTCGCCAAGAAGCAGAGGACCTGGTTTCAACGTGATCCCAGGATCCGCTGGATACCCTGGATTGAGGATGAATCGGAACGCGTTGACAGGGCCATGGAGGTCCTGACGTGAGGTCGCTCCAGTTCACGAAGATGCAGGGTCTCGGGAACGACTTCGTGGTGCTCGAAGGTCCCCTGAGCTTGTCGAGGGACGAGATCTCAGTGCTTTGCGACCGTCGTTTCGGAGTGGGGGCCGATGGCGTGTTGGTGGTCACTCGGGGCGACCCGGTGCGAATGGAGTACTGGAACGCCGACGGAAGCACGGCCGAGATGTGTGGAAACGGTCTCCGATGCGTCGCTCGCTATGCCTATGACCGGGGATGGGCACCTGATCGCAACTTCGTCGTGGCAACGGCGGTGGGGGAGAGGCGGGCTCGCGTCCTCGAGGACGGCGTGGAAGTCGAGATAGGTGCAACGTCGGTGAGCGGTCACACCACGTTGGACGGCGAGCGGCTTCACCTGATCGACGTGGGGAATCCGCACGCGGTGGTGATCGTGGACGAGCCATCCGAGGTGGATGTCGCACAGCAAGGTGCTCGGATCGGGACCGACCCTCAGTTCCCGGCCGGGACCAACGTCGAATTTGTGATGGTTCGCGATGGTGAGGTCACCATGAGGGTTTGGGAGCGAGGCATCGGAGAGACCACAGCCTGTGGCACCGGCATGGTCGCCGCCGCGTTCGTGGCAACCAAGACGGACAGGCTGGTTGGGAAGATCCCGGTCAACGTCCCCGGTGGTCGGGGCCACGTCGAGTTTCACGAGGGCGTGGCCTGGCTCAGTGGCCCGGCGGAGTACTCGTTCAGGGGTAGCGTCGGAGAACGCTGACGACCTTCCCGATCAACTCGACGCCTTCGGTGAACACCATCGGCTCGTAGGCCGGGTTCTCCGAGTGGAGTAGGACATTGCCGTCCTTCCGCTGCAGACGCTTGACGGTGGCCTCTTCGCCGTCGACCAACACGGCGACGATCTCGCCATCGCGGGCATCGGGCTGCTTGTGGATTGCGACCAGATCGCCCTCGTGAATGCCGGCGTCGATCATGGAGTCACCTTTGACCTCGAGCAGGAAGACCGGCCCGTCGCCCACCAGGTCAGTGGGAAGGGTCATCACGTCGTCCACGTGCTCGGCGGCGAGGATCGGCGTGCCTGCTGCGATCCGACCCAGCACGGGCACGTCTCTCGTGTGCCGATCGGAGACGGATGGCGTCGCTGCCTGCGTCTGGTCAGTGATCATGATCGCACGCGGCTTCGACGGGTCTTTCCTGATCATGCCCGCTTCGACCAGCGAATTGAGCTGCGCATGGACCGAGGACGGTGAGCTGAGGCCCACGGCATCGCCGATCTCGCGCACCGACGGCGGGTAACCCCGGTCTTCAACGGTTCTCTTGATGTGGTCGAGAACCTGCTGTTGTCTCTCGGTCAGCACCTGTGACTCCTTCTCGAACGGATGTTCGTCAGGCTAACCGGACAGACTCGTGTGACCAAACATTTGTTCGATGAGATCTGTCACCTCGACGAAGTAGGAGTGGATGCGTGAACCGAGATGACCATCGATGGGGAGCCAGAAGTAGACGAAATCCATGTCTTCTTCGACGGCATGATGGGTCCAACGATTGGGGAGGTCCCCGGACGAGTCGAACCCGAAGCAGTGCCATGTCTCCTCGATCTCCTTGCCGGTATCGGGATGAGGGAAGCGACGGTCGATGGTCCCGATGTGACGGGGATTCCGCATCCACAGGCCCGACTCCTCCTCGAGCTCGCGGCAGGCGGCGTCGACGGGAGACTCTCCGGCGTCGACCCTTCCCTTGGGGATCTGGACGCCTTCCCACGGGTGCTGGAACACCAGAAGTTCCGGTGCCTCGCCAACGGAGCGGACGACACAGGCGAACGCCCTCGGCTGGCCGTAGCCAAATCTGTCGGTCACAGATGTCAGGGTATGCAGTGTTGACAAACCGTCTCGAGTTCGGTCTTGACATCGAACAACTGTTCGGTACAGTATCGAACGCACGTTCGGTAAATCCTCCGAATGTCATCCAGCAACCAAACAAGCGGGCCCGATCAGGAGGGAGACATGCAGACCACACGAACACAGCTTTCCGTTCAGCTGTCCGTGCTCCTTGCGACTGTCTGCGCAGTCTTTCTCCTGATCGGAGGGGCTGCAGACGCCGGTGGAGTCCCCGGGCCGTCGACCGAATACGTGGTTGTTCAGGGTGACACCCTGTGGGAGATCGCCGCTGAGCACGTGACGCCCGACCAGGACGTACGCCCACTGATCCGGCAGATCAGGGATCTGAGCGGAATCCAGTCGAGCACGCTTCAGCCGGGACAGATTCTCCAGATTCCCCAACCCTGATCTGTTGACCGCCAACTGACACGGCCGTTTACCCTGGGGTGATGCACTGTCCGGCCTGCGGCGCAACCAACAACCGTGTCGTCGACAGCAGACCTTCCGAGAACGGCCTAGCGATTCGCCGTCGTCGCGAGTGTGAGGTCTGCGGGCATCGATTCACCACCTACGAGCGTCTCGAGCCGCAGCTCATGGTCGTGAAGCGTTCGGGCCGCGTCGAGCCGTTCTCTCCCGCCAAGCTGGCGTCAGGCATCTCAGCTGCCCTGGCTGATCGCCCTGTCTCCGGTTCCGACATCGAGAGCGTGGTAGAGGGCATCGCCGACTCGGTGAGCAAGTCGGGGCCCCAGATGTCTTCTGAGGACATCGGGCGGCTGGTGCTCGACCATCTCCGTGAGCTCGATGAGGTCGCCTACCTCCGGTACGCCTCGGTATACAAGGAGTTCCAGGGAGCCGCCGACTTCGAGAAGGAGATGGCCGAGCTGGAGTCAGCCGACCAGTAGGACTACTCCTTCTTGGTGTCCACGGGCGTCTGCTCGGTGACGCTCTCCACACTGATCGTCTCGGGCTGCAGCTCCTCCTCCTCGACCACGATCACCCGTAGCTCTTTGCCTATGTCCATCTGTCCTCCTTTCGTGAGCTCTCCAAGAAAGCCCGCGCCTCGTTCGGGCTGGAGAAGCGGTTGTTCTCAAGGCGTGCGATCGCGTCGGCTGGAGCCCGGAAGAGAGCCTCCAACTCGGACTTCTGTCTCGTTACCACCCGGTGGCCCTCGTGGTGGACTGCGAGAGCGACCACCGATGCTCGTTGTGCTCGATAGCCGAGCTCGTGCTCTATCACCTTGCCGGCCAGGGCCACCACGCCGACCGCCATGTCCCGGAACTCACAGCCGGCGACGTCAGAGGGAAACATGTCCAGGTCCTTCACCGCATAGATGCCACACGCGGGAGGTCCGCAGCGATCCATCGAGTGGGGTACGTCTTCTCCCGGGATGGAACGGAGACACCGCCCGACGAGTCTCGGCTCAGTCCAGGTCACCTGGTTTCCCCAGATCGAGTCCGACTCGATTCGCCAGACGCGAAACCCCCGAAGTGGAGTGGGTGACCAACGTTCGTCGTTCTCCAGGCGAACCCGGCTGAGGATGTCCTCGATGAGCAGGGCCCCGGTTGCTCGGCTCCCAGCGATCTCGTCGGAGACGGCGTCGAACTCGGCTTTCGTCTCGGTCAGCTGCTTCTCGAGGTCTTCCATACGACGACGGATCGCTTGGTGCCTCACCCGTCTCCTCTCGATCGACCGCTCGAGACTGTCGATCTGCTCGAGGAGGTGGCCGATCGGGTATCGCTCCCGGTAGACCTGGAGCAAGTCCCATGGATCAGGTGATGGGGAGCCGTCCGCCGGGAGCATCCTCCGAGGCTAAGCGATCGAACATGTGTTCGCTAGAGCAATTGTGAGAGATTTCGCGATCCCGGGCTAGCTGCCGAGGACGAGGCCCAAGGAGCGCTGTGTATCGGCCATGCGGTCGGCCACTCTGGTCTGGATCTGTGCCAGGGACTCCACCATCAGATCCTCGATGTCACTGAGACGGGTGGCCAGATCGGCGAGGACACTGCTCGCCAGGGTCTCGTCGTCCTCTCGGAGGGCGTCCATGTATCGGCTGAGGATGCGGGGGAGGTCTCCGGAGAGAATGTCGAGCTGCTCGGTAATGGCTGTCATCGTCTGGTCGGGAAGGGCGGTGCGAACCTCGTCGAATCGAAGCTGCCAATCACCAAAGCCCCGGGCAGCCTCATCGAGCTCGACGAGGTTGG